>DXAF01000049.1 GCA_019117185.1 Candidatus Limosilactobacillus intestinipullorum
CCCCTCATTTATAGTAAGCATTAGAGATTACGGAGGGGTTTTGAAAGTTAAAGGTATTTATCATGGAGGATAATGCTCAGCAATTAACATAGTTACAAAAAACTACTGAACAGGTGCTGGCCGAGCTCCACTTGACGGGCGCCCTGGTCTTCACGTTTAATTCGACGGTCAGTCTCTCCCGGGAACTGCCGGAGCCGGGACCGGAGAATGTTTACATCCTTGACCTCCAGATCCACCACAACCGGCGGGCCGGTCTCCAACTGGGGCAACTAATTCGCCAGGCGGATCCGGAGGCGACCATTATCTTCATCACGGTTCACGACGAGTTGCTTTACATCACTTATAAGTACCGCTTGGAAGCGTTGGACTTTATTTCCAAGGACCACGATAATATCCGGCAGGAATTACTAAAGGATTTCAGCCTGATTACGCACCGCCACCAGTGGCAGGAAACCAACGTTTTTCACTATAAGAGCTATAAGCAGACGAGCTCCATCCTGCTGGATGACATCTGCTACTTCAAGTCAAATAACCTGAATACCCACGCGGCGACGATCTACACGAGCGACTTTCGGACAATCGAGATCCACCAGAACTTGCGTGAGATCGCCAAGAAAGACGACCGCTTTTACCGGGTCCACCAGAGCTACCTGGTGAACCCCCACCTGGTGAAGAAGGTCGACTTCTACTCCCGCACGGTGATCTTTTACAATGGGATGACCTGTCCGATCTCCCGGCGCAAGGCCAAGCAGTTCTTTGAACTCGTCCGCCAATTTTAGTATTCGCAAGAAAAGAAGCTCGACCACCCGGGAAATATCTGGGATGAGGAGCATAAATAAAAAATCCTGAGTTTGCACTGCATACTTAACAGGCACTAGTGCCCGCGTGCAAACTCAGGATTTTTATTTATCTTCGGGATCATCAACAATCGGTAGCACGACCTTGAATAGGGAGCCCGCCCCCGGTGAGCTCTCCAGGCTGATCGAGCCGTGGTAACCCTCGATTAGCCGCTGGGCAATCGACAGGCCCAGGCCATTGCCACCCTTCTTGCGGCTCCGCGCCTTATCGACCCGGTAGAAGCGGTCAAAGACCCGCTTGGCATCGTCAGGTGCAATCCCCTCACCGAAGTCTTGCACCCCGATCTCCACACTATTCATCCCCCGCGACAGGGTCAGGTGAACCTCCTTGCGGTCCTTTGAATACTTGACCGCGTTGTCACACAGGATGACCAGGACCTGCTCCAGGTGGTCGCGGTAGATGTTGGCGGTAATCTTTTCGTGGACGTCATCATCCAGCGTAAAGGTAAATTCCGGGTAGAGCATCTTGAAGTTGTTGTAGACCTGGTGGACCACGTCGTTAACCACCGTCTGCTGGTCACGGAAGTTAATCTCCACCTGCTCGGCCCGGCTGAGGTCCAGCATTTCCTGGACCAGGTTCTTCATCCGCTTGGTTTCTACCAACGAAGCCGCCAGCGAATCGTTCAATACCTGGGGATCATCCTTCCCCCACCGCTCCAGCAGCTCCAGGTGCCCCTGGATGATGGCCACCGGTGTCCGTAGCTCGTGGCTGACGTCACTGACAAACTGGCTCTGTTGGTTGATGTAGCGTTGCATCCGGTCCAGCATCTCGTTAAACATCTCGATTAACTCGGCCAGCTCATCATTGCGGTTGACCGTTGGTACCCGGATCTCCTTGGTGGGGTCCTTACTAATCACCTTCACTGTATCGTGGATGTCACTAAGCGGCCGCAACAAGAAGTAGGAGAGAAAGTAGCCGAGTAGCCCGCTGGCCAAGACGACCAGGCAGAGGGCCATGACACAGACCAGGCGGAGCTGGCTGTAACTCTGGGTATAAGAATTCAGGTTGTTTTCCACCTGGAGGTAGCCAATCACCTGCCGGCCCTTTTGGGAGTAAATTGGGGTGTGCCCCACCAGGACCTGGTGCTCCCGTCCCCGGGCCAGACTGACCTGACGTTCGTTGACCAGGGACTTTCCCACGTCGGGCGCCCCGGTCGACAGCAGCTTCTTCCCCTGGGGGTTGTAGATGTTGACAATCAGGTGACCATCACTCAACTCCCGGATCACCGGGCGCTGGTAGTCGGCCCCCCGGATGATGGACCGGTCATTATTCGGGTCAATTAACCGTTCGATACTCCGCCGCGTCAACGGCTGACTGCTCTTGGCCAACTGCTGGCTAATCGTCGTCATCCCCTGGTTCAAAAGCTCCCGCTCCTGGCGGAAGAGGTTTTGGGTAAAGGCCGTAAACAGGGCCAAAGTGACCACCAAGAAGATGATCAAAGAGCCCACGGCCGTCCCAAACGCCCACTTCAGCCGGAGGGAGATGAACCGTTTATTATTTGTTGTCTGGTTATCCATGACTGGTCACTGCCTTAGGAACGGATAACGTATCCCGTTCCCCGGACGGTCTGTATGTAGCTCTTCTCACCGGGCCGGTCAATCTTGTTCCGCAGGTAACGGATGTAGACGTCCACCACGTTGGTCTCGACCTTGGAGTCATAACCCCAGACCTTGCTCAAGAGTTCCTTTCGTGACATGACCACGTTGATGTTTTCCATCAGGATCAAAAGCAGTTCGTACTCCCGCTTGGTCAGGTTAATTACTTCATCACCCCGGCGAACGACCCGGTTTTCCTTTTCGATCGTCAGGTCCTTGTAATTGACCGTGGTCTGGTGTTCCTTGCTGTTGCCATCCTCAATGCTGATCCGCCGCAGCAGCGCCCGGACCCGGGCCAGTAATTCTTCAATCGCAAACGGCTTAACAATGTAGTCATCGGCACCGTGGTCCAAACCCGAAACCCGGTCAATGACGGAGTCACGGGCGGTCATGATGATAATTGGGGTATCCTTTAATTCCCGCACCCGGCGCGCCACTTCGATCCCGTTTAATTCTGGTAACATCAAGTCCAAAAGGATCACGTCAAAGTCCTCGTTCAAGGCGGCATCGAGCCCCGCCCGGCCGTCTAACTCGACGTCGGTATCGTAACCCTCGTGCTTGAGTTCCAGGTTAACAAAGTTTGCTAAATTTTCCTCGTCTTCAATAATTAAAATTCGACTCATCAAATTCACCTACTAATTTCTGCATTGCTGTTATTTTTCTCATTAAATTAACAGGATAATTTTATCACAGTTTTCTAAGAATCCCCAGTGGCAAAGCGGCTAAAATTATAATTGATTCATTAATAGGGTTCCCATTTAAAATAAAAAAGCCACCCCAGGTCCGGCGCCTAAAGGATGGCTTTTCTACTTATTTAATTAGTTGTTAGTGTTAACAACTTGCTTGCCGTCGTAATAGCCACAGTTAGGGCATACCATGTGGGACTTACGAAGTTCACCACAGTTTGGGCAAGGAGTTAAACCAGGGACATTCAACTTGATGTGACCCCGACGCATACGCTTCTTAGCTTTTGAAGTCTTCCGTGCTGGAACAGCCATGTTTGACACCTCCTAGAAATAAATTATCCACAAATGGTTTTTAACCGTCCGCTACTTTTGATTATCCTGATCAGGAAATAACTTTTGTAACTTCGCGAGACGTGGATCAACTTTTTGATCTTCCTGCTTATCAGCTTCGTAGTCATCCTCTGAGATAACTGACCAGCCCTTACCAGTCGGCATTGGCTTGCCGGCCTTTTCTTCGGCAGAAAGTACCCGTAATGGCACCTGCTCAACAATATTCTCTGCTAATGCCGTATCGAAATCAATCAGCTCACGGTCCTTTAATAAGAAGACCACCTCGTCATCTTCGTAACGCGAGAAGTGGCTGCGATCATCAATGTAGGTCTCAGTAAAGTCAAAGTCAAGCGGTAACTGAACGGGCGTCAACGAACGACTGGATGGGACAGTTAGCGTCGTCTTAACGTTGGCGCTGACGGTCGCATCCCCGTCGTCATAAGTCACATATCCGTCAACCTTAACGGGGGCAACCGCTAAGATAATATCCGGAAAGAGCTTCGTCAATGATGCGTTCAGGTCAAAAGTACTTTGGATATGAAGTGGTTCATTTTGATAACGATGTAATTCAGCTAACGACCATTTCATCGTACTAACCTCCTAATGCAACATGTGCAATTATACTAGTCCCACCGGGCAGTTGTCAATGCTTTTTCCTTGACACTTATCCCGGCGAACCGTCTTCTTGATTTTACCATAATTTAGCGCCTAATTACCGGAGCGTGCTTGAGGTCCTGTTCAACCGGCGTAAAGGCCTGGTAGAGCTTTCCCGCCCGGTAGTCCAGACGGCACAGCCCGTCTTTCATCTCCTGGCTGACCTTGGTAAACATCGGCACCCCCACCGTCTTTTTGACCTGGTGAAGGTAGGCTTGGCCCTGCGGGGTAAAGCCCAGGATATGCAAGTAGGGGTGGCGGACCTGGTCGCCTAGTTCTTCTTCCCGCATTTGCAGGGTGGCGTATAAGCACAGGCGGATCAGGTGGGCGTAGGTATACCGCTTGGTCTTGATGCCGTGGATGAAGTGGGCAAAGTCCAGCGACCGTTCCGCAAACTCCTTCATCCGGTACTCCAGCCCCTCGGCCATCTGGTAGGTCTGGCGGAGCTGGTCAACTGGCGCCTGGATGAGCTGGTTGCGCAGCATGGGGTAAAGCTGGCCCCAGGACGGCACCTGACTGATGCCCGCCAACTCGTGGTCCGTCGCCACCGGGACCGCGTGGCGGTAGTCCTCCCCGTCTTGAACCGCCTGGCGGATGGCGCTGGCGCTGGCAATTGCCCCCTTAATCACCTGGTCATGGTAGTCACTGGCCACCCGTTGGATCGGTTGCAGGTCAAACTGATAGTTATGGGCCAGGGCCGCCTTGGTGTAGGCGAAGGCCAAAATATCATTGGGGGCCTGCAGGCTAACCCCGGTCCGCTGGGCCAGTTGGTCATTAAACTGGGTCGCGTAGGTGGCCGTATACCGTTTGAGAGTCGCCTGGTCAAGGTCGGCGGTGGCCCGCACTAATTGGGCAAAATCCCATTGGGGGTGCTCAGCCCCAAAGGCCACGGCGCTCACCCCCAGCTCGTTTAGAAGACGGAGCGCGCCGGCCGCAAACCGGTGGGCCGGCTGGCAGGCGTAAAAGACCGGTAGCTCAACGACCAGGTCGACCCCGTTAGCCAAGGCCGCCCGGGTCCGCGCCCACTTATCCAAAATCGTTGGCTCACCCCGCTGGGTGAAGTTACCGCTCATGACCGCCACCGCCACGTCCGCTTCGGTTTGGGCCTTGGCCTGGCGGACGTAATAGCGATGTCCATTGTGAAAGGGGTTAAACTCAACCACCATTCCGACTGCCCGCATGTTCTCACCTACTTTTGACATTCAAAAAACCACCGGGTCGTGTCCGGCTGAATTGCCTGCTTACCAAAGTCCGCCGTCACCTTGACCTGGTGAAAGCCACTTGCCGCCAGGGCCGCCTTGACCGTCGCCAGCGGGTAGCTACGTTCAAAGTGAGTTTCACCAACCCGCTGGTAATTACCATTGGCCAGGCGGTTGAAGAAGGTTAACTCGTGGATCACCCCGTGGTCGACGTCATCGTTGGCAAAACTTTGCCACATAAACGCTTCTCGGTGGTCCTCATCCTCGTAGTTATACATGTAGCCCGGGTAAACGTCATCAGTCTGGTAGGGGGTAATTAGGTCAAACAAGAACTTCCCGCCCGGCTTCAGGTGGACGGCCACCTGGTCGAACGCCGTTTGGACATCGGCCAGGTTTGCCAGGTAGCACAGCGAGTCGGCATAACAGGTCACCGCATCGTAGGTTGGCAACCCGGTCAAATCCCGCATGTCGGCTTCAACCAGCCGGAGCTTGACCCCGGCGTCGGTAGCGTGCTGTCCTGCCAGGCTCAACATCTCGGCCGAAAAGTCCGCGACCGTAACATCAAGCCCGGTGGGAGCCAATAAACACGCTAACCGGCCCGCCCCGCCAGCCAGGTCGAGCACCGACTTGGTGGCCGGACTAAGCCGGTTAAGCGTATAATCACGCCACTGCAGGTATAGCTGGTCATCGAACAGTTCATCATACAGTTGGGCGAAACTGTGGTAAATCATTAGTCACTGACCCATTCGCTCAGGTTAACGAGCGGTGCTTCTGACCACAACTTTTCCAGGTTGTAGAACTGACGGGTCTCTTCACGGAAGACGTGTACCACGACGTCCCCGAGGTCGATCAGGACCCACTTGGCATGGTTCTTACCCTCCACGCTCCCGATGTTAACACCGGTCTCGTGGGCCTTTTCAATGATGGCGTTGGCGATGGCTTGCACCTGCCGGTCAGAGCCACCAGTCATGATGACGAAGTAATCGGCCATTGGGCTGATTCCGTCCACCTTTAGTGCCGTGATGTCTTCGGCCCGCCGACTGTCGGCAGCCTTAACAACCATCTCTAATAATTGTTTACTTTCCATTAATTTATTAAACCTCCTTTTGGTAGGCCGGTACCCAGGCGTTGTAGGTTTCAATTGTCTTGGGGTAAACCGGGCTGTTTCTGCTTACTAGGTATTCTAACGTTTGCTTGGTCTGGTAGGCGACCCCGGCCCCCAGGTCCCGCTTGGTAATTGCGCGGGCTTGGACCACTTCAGGGAAGTCACGGCCGGGTTCAATGTAGTCGGCCATGTACACCACCTGCTCCAGCGGGCTCATTACGGCAGCCCCGGTGGTGTGGTGGCGAACGGCGTTTAAGATGTCTTCATCCCAGATGCCCAGCTCGTCTTTAATGAGTTCGGCCCCCACCACGCCGTGCCAGATGGCATTGCCGTAGTTTAACAGGTCGGGGTCCAACCCCTTCTCCTTAATTGCGGCAATGAAGTCTTCATCCGGGCGCTGCTTGGCATAGTCGTGGCACAGACCGGCAATGCTGGCCTTTTCCACATCAACACCGTTCGCCTGGGCCAGCTTGATTGCGGTCTGTTCCACCCGCAAGACGTGGTGGAACCGCTTATCCTTTAGTGCGGCGCGCAGCCGGTCAACTAATTCGGTCCGACTCAGCGGGATGTAGTGGTGGGTGTAAGTAATCTCTTCTGTCATTGGTATAAATGATGCTCCTTAATAAACGTGGCCACCTTAGCCGGCAGCAAGTAGTTCACCGACTGCCCCCGCCGAATCCGGGACCGGATATCGCTCGAGCTAATGTCGACTTCCGGGATATCCACCCAGACCACGGGGTAGTTCGTTTCGTTTTTAGCGTGCGGCCGCCGCACCCCCACAAAGTGGAAACGGGGCAGCTTGACCAGGTCAGCGATCCGGAACCACTTGTCGAGGTAGTCAACCATGTCACCACCAATAATGAAGTAGTAATCCGTGTTGGGGTGCTGGTCAATCAGGTGCTTCATCGTCTGGTAGGTATACGACACCCCACCCCGGCGGAGCTCGTAATCTTCAATGCCCAACAGCGGGTTATCTGCCACCGCTAGTTTGAGCATTGCCAGCCGCAAGTCCGCCGCCACCGCCGTCTTGTGGTCGACATGGGGCGGGATGGCGTCCGGCATTAACTTGACCTGGTCGAGACACAGGGCATGGCCAACCTGGTCCGCCACTAGTAAGTGGGCATTATGAACCGGGTTGAAGGTTCCCCCGTAAATGCCAATGCGCCGGCGGTGGCCAGTCACCGTTTGCGTCTGGACCGCCGGTTGGCTCTTTGAATAAACTTGACAGCCTTGCATAATGGTTCTTCCTTACTAAATCTTTTTAACCTGGTCTGACAGGTGGCGCATATCCTTATTCGCCGACACCTTAAATAAGGCCAGGACCCGGCCAATGGTTTGGACCACCTGGATGTCAGTTTGGCCTTCAATGAAGTCCTTAACCTCATCTGTGGTTACATCCGCGTTTTGAAGGATGTTGACCTTGATCAACTCGCGCCGGTCCAAGGCCCCATCCAACTGGGCGAGCCAGTTTGCCGTTAAGCCTTCCTTACCGACCGCAAACAGCGGCTGTAAGTGGTTGGCGCGGGCCCGTAAAAATCGTTTTTGTTTTCCTCGTAAATTCATACTCTTACCTCATTAAATCATTGCTTTACGTACTAGGGCGGCAACCCCCTTTGGTACCCAGGCCGCCACCGTCACACCAGCTGGGACGGTAATCCACCCCAGGCCCTCAAAGACAATGTCACTCTTTTGGCGGACGTGGAACTCTTCTCGCTCCAGTGGGGGGAAGTCGGCGGTCTCATCGGCAGTCGGTGGCGTCAAGAGGTCACCACGGTGCTTTTCATAGAAACGATCCGCATTAGCCAGCTTCGTCCGGTGGAGCTTCAGGTTGTTATCAAAGTAGGTCACGAAGCCCGACCGGGGACCCTTTTCAAAGTCAAAGCGGGCCACCCCACCGATAAAGATGGTTTGCGCCGGGTCCAACTGGTAGGTCCGGGGCTTGATTTCCTTTTGGGGCGCCACGATCTTCAGGTCCTTAGCAGATAAGACGTGGGCCATCTGGTGGGGATGGATGATCCCGGGGGTGTCAACGAGCTTTTGCCCATCGGCCAGCGGGATCTCAATTTCATCCAGCGTCGTCCCGGGGAAACGGGAGGTCGTGATCAGGTCCTGGACCCCGGTCCGCTGCTTGATAATCTGGTTAATTAAGGTCGACTTACCGACGTTGGTAACCCCCACCACGTAAACGTCCCGGCCGCGCCGGTACTTTTCAATCGTCTCCAGCAGGTCGTCGATTTCGTGGTTCTTCTTGGCAGAAACCAGCACGGTGTCAATTGGCCGCAAGCCGGCCTGGTTAGCCTGTTGTCGGATCCAGTCCCGCAACTTGGGCCGCCGCAAGGACCGGGGCAAGAGGTCTTCCTTATTACCAACTAGCAAGATCGGGTTGTCACCAACGAAGCGGTGGAGGCCTGGAATCAGACTCCCGTTGAAGTCAAAGATGTCCACCACGTAAACGATCAGCGCGTTGGCATCCCGAATTTGGCTCAGCAACCGTAAAAAGTCGTCGTCGGTCAGCGAGACCGGGGCAATTTCGTTGTAGTGCCGCAAGCGGAAACACCGCTGGCAGTATAACTCATCATTGTCCAGCCCTTTTTGGATTGCCGAGGCCGGCGTGTAGCCCGGGGCTGCGGGATCGGTCGATTGAATTACCGCCCCACAACCAATACAACGCAACTCGTCATCTTGTTCAGTCATTCAGATCCTCCTGCCATTTTAATTCTGGGTACTGCTTCTTTAACTGCCGCCACACGAGCCGCTCAAAGAACCGGTTGATCCGGGTATCCCACTTGTCCGTGTTCAACAGGGGCTGCACCAGGATACTCCGGACCCCGGCTTCATTGGCCGCCAGCATGTCGGTCATCAGTTGGTCACCAACCATCACGACTTCGGACTTTTTCAAGCCGAGCTTGGTCCGGGCCCGCTCAATCCCAAAGCTGAGCGGCTTCAGTGACCGGGAGACAAATGGCAAGTCCAGGTTCTTCGTCGCCTTGGCCACCCGGTCCTTGCTGTTGTTAGAAATCACGATCAGCGGGATCCCGGCCTCCTTGAGCGCGGTCATCCACTGCCGTAATTCGGGCGTTCCATCCGGATTGTTCCAAGCAATCAGCGTGTTATCCAGGTCACTGAAGACAGCCCGGATCCCGCACGCTCGCAACTGGTCTGGCGAAACGGCATAAATTGTCTTTACCATCCAGGTTGGTTTAAACTTATCTAGCAATATTGCACCTCATTAATTTCTTATTAGACTAATTATAGCGATTGTTAAATTAGGTTTCAATTAATCCCACTGGGGCCGGTCAGCAAAATAAAAAAGTCATCCACCGGAAAAGCAGATGGATGACTGATAATCAAATTAATTTTAGTTTAGTGCCTTCTTGGCTTCGTCAACGATGGCAGTGAATGCCTTGGGGTCGTTAACAGCCAGGTCAGCCAACATCTTACGGTTGATGTCAATGTTAGCAAGCTTCAAGCCGTGCATCAACTTGCTGTAGCTCAGACCGTTGATCCGGGCACCGGCGTTGATCCGGGCAATCCACAATTCACGGAACTTACGCTTGTTAACCTTCCGGTCGCGGAAAGCGTAAACGTAACTCTTCATTACCTGGTCCTTAGCAGTCTTAAATAAACGAGACTTAGCACCACGGTAACCCTTTGCCAACTTCATAACGCGCTTACGACGTGCACGCGTAACAGTTCCACCTTTAACTCGCATGTTGAAATCCTCCTACGTATTTTAATTATTTAGTATCGAAGCCTACTTGAATGGCAGTAACTTCTTGTAACGCTTTACGTTGGACTTGTCCATCATGCTCAAGCCACGTAATTGACGACGTTGCTTCTTAGTCTTACCGTGGAAACGGTGGCTAGTAAATGAGTTACCACTCTTGAATCCACCTTTAGCAGTACGCTTAAAACGCTTAGCAGCAGCGCGGTTTGTCTTCATCTTTGGCATAAGATATTCCCTACTTTCCTAAAATCTATTTCTTTGCTTTATCAGCAGCCGGGGCCAGAGTCAAGAAAATGCTCCGCCCTTCCATCTTTGGACGTTGGACAACAGTAGCAATGTCTGAAGTTTCTTCAGCCATGCGTTCAATCATGTCACGACCGATATCCTTGTGCGTGATGGCACGTCCACGGAAACGAAGTGAAACCCGGACCTTGTCGCCCTTGGCGATGAACTTGCGAACCCGCTTTAGCTTAACGTTAAAGTCGTTCGTGTCAATCGATGGGCTCAGGCGAATCTCCTTGACTGTTACTGTCTTTTGCTTCTTACGAGCTTCACGCTCTTTCTTTTGCATTTCGAAACGGTACTTACCGTAATCCATAATGCGGGCAACCGCCGGACGGGCCTTTGGTGCAACCAGTACCAGGTCAAGATTGGCATCTTCTGCCATCTGCAGCGCTTCACGCTTGGACTTGATCCCTAATTGTTCGCCATCTTGGCCAATTAGCCGCACTTCACGTGCACGAATACCGTTGTTGACAATCATATCTTGTGCTATGGCAACGCACCTCCAATTTTATTAGCGAAAGATCAAGCAAGAAAAAGCGGGATGCAAACTGCACCCCACTCAATAGGAACAGACCTCGATCGTCTGCTCAACTTCATCTCGTCAGCCCGGCGACCCTTGTCACCTAGGCGAGAAGCGGGTGCTTCTGCTTTTTCTTTCAACGTTTACTAGAATAACGAACCCGACCGGAAATGTCAAGTCAATTATCCCTTTGACCGTAAATTTTCGCCGCTCATTTCTAATTCTCGGGATAAGAACTTAACCCGTTCCATGATCCGCTGGGCCTTCAGTGGCTCGTGGTCCCCCTGGTTATCAACTGCCAAGTGGTTCTTTTCGAGCTCATCCATGGAGAAGTTCGAACTAAAGAAGGTGGTCAACTCCTCTTGCATCCGGTACTCCAAGATGATGCCGAGAACGTCATCACGAACCCATTTGCTCATCGCGTCGGCGCCAATATCGTCAAGCATCAACACCGGGGCCCGCTTCACCGCATCCAACTTCTCACTGGTACTGTTGCTGCGGATGGAATTACGCATCTCCACCGCAAAGCTGGGGAAGTGGAGCATCGTCGTGGCGATCCCCTTCTTCTTTGCTAACTCGTTGGCAATCGCACCGAGGAGGTAGGTCTTACCCACGCCGAAGTTACCATAAAGGTACAGCCCCGGGATAAAGTGGTCCGCCGGGTAGTGATCGGTAAAGTCAATGGCCGCCTTTAACGCCGCCAGCCGGGTCGCCGTCTGGTGCTGTTCATCAATGTAGAAGTTGTCTAAAGACGCCTGCTGGATAAACTTCGGCATGTTAATCGAGTGGACCAGGCGCTGGATGTGGCGCTGGCGTTCTTGTTCGATTAACTTTTGGTTGGGGACGTAGGTGACGTCGATCTGCCCGGAATTAAGCACCAGCTGTGGTGAATAGCCCGGTGCGACGGTCGCCTCGCCCTTTTCCCGGAGTTGCTTTTCATGGTAGAACTCGTATAGCTTGGACTGGCTGCTACGGACCATTTCCTTAGTGATTTGGTCCCGATTTTGCAGCAAGAACGCCTTGACATCAGGGTCGGCCAGGACCCGCTTCATTAATAATTCCACGCTGGCCGCGACGTTCTTGCCCCGCATCACGCCCTGTAGTGATTCACTTAATGACTTCATGTTCCCACCGTCTCTCTATTGTTGCTTACGTTTAGCCAGCAGTGCCTGGATGGCCTGAACTTCTTCTTTTGAGGCCTTCTTGTTACGTTCCTGCTGGCTCTTCTTACTCCACTCCGGCATTTGTTCTTCAACCCGGGGCCGCTGGTACTTGCTAGTCCGCCGCGAACGGCTGGTCGGTACCTTTGCCGCCTTCTGCCGGTTAAAGGCCTTCAATTGAAGGAGCGCACTCTGGCCATCATGGACCCCCGCCTTAATCCAGCTGTTGGCAATCGCATCGACGAAGTTGGCCTTCAAAGTGGGGTTACCCAGGTCGGCAATTACGTACCAGGAAAGGATGTTGATCACCGCTGCGTTTAGCTTAACATCAGCGAGCAGGTGGGTCAAAATGTGGCGTTCACTGGCCGTCACGAAGCCCCCGGTTTGTTCCTTCATGCTTTGAAGGAAGTCGACCGGCGCGTACTTGTCCACGCTAGCTAAGAGGAGCTGGTCCTTGTGCGTCAACTGGCCCGCCGTGCTGGCTTGGTCACTGGTCGGTGCCGTGGCGGGGGCGCTGGCGGGCTTTTGGTAGGTAGCGGCGACCGTGCGCTTAAACTTAGCCGGGTCAAAGTGGTTGTTAGCCAGGTTAACTGCCCGCAACACCAGTTTCTTCATCGTTGGTTCATCAATTCCGTAGAGCTGGTGTTCCACTTCGATTAGTTGCTGGTGATGGTCAAGGTCTGCTTTTACCACCGGCTGGTTGCCCAGCAGCTGGTAGAAGGCGGGCCAGTCAAAGTCGCTAGACCCCACGGTCGCCGGTTTAGTCGTCACCGTGGTCTGCTGGCGAGCATCCTTAATCGCCGCCGGAGTGGTTAAAACCGACTGGGCGGCGACGTGAAATTCGTCCAAGAAGTGGTGGCCCACCTCGGTTAAGTGGGGGTGAGAAACCAGCTGGTAGCGGTGGGCGTCCTTTGCTAGGCGCTTAAAGCTGGTCTCCCCGACCGCTTCGAGTAGCAAGACACTAAGCAGGTCATCTTCAACAAATGCCGCCGGGGTGAGGGTCGCTTGCAGCTGGTAAACGTAAAAGTCCCCCTGGTCATCATGGCCGCTGAAAGTCCGCACTAAGCCCAGGGCTTCTAGCCGGTGGAGGGCCGTCGCAATCTGCCCACTCCCCGCGTTGAGCTGGCGGATGATGTTGGATTGCAGGCGCCGGTCCCCCAACGTGGGCTCGGCAATCAATTGGGCCTTGAGCGCGTAAAACAAGCTGAAGGCGGTCGGTCCCAAGATGGGCTGGTAAAAGGTCGTCAAAGTGCCCGGGTTGAAATTAGTAAAGTCGCTAGCGGCGGTGACAATAAAGCCGGACCGGGGCGCAAATTCACTGCCATGTTCTGTCATCGTATTGCCCCCTAGTTATCCTTGTGCTCGGCCTTTACCATCGTCTCCAGCTCACTCATGAACGCGTCGACGTCCTTGAACTGCCGGTACACACTGGCAAAGCGAATGTAGGCCACCTCGTCGACGTCTTTCAGTTCGTTCATCACAAACTTACCAATCACCTGGCTGGAAATTTCGTTTTCGCCCAGGCTCCGGACCCGCTTTTCCACCTTGTCGGTCAACTTGGTTAACCGGTCCATGCTCACCGGCCGCTTTTCCGCCGACCGGACAATCCCGTTGAGGATCTTTTGCCGGCTAAATTCCTGCCGGGTCCCATCCTTTTTAATTACGAGTAGTGGCGTCTCTTCGTAGCGCTCGAAAGTGGTAAAGCGGAAGCCGCAATGAACGCACTCCCGTCGCCGTCTGATAAAGGTTCTATCATCGCTGGGCCGACTATCAACCACGCGGGAACCGTTACGGTGACAATGTGGACACTTCATGCGCTTACCTCCTTTAAAATCCTTAGTACTTTATTTTACCATAATCAAGCTTGATGCAATCGTTTGACCAGCTGGGCGACCTGTTTTTGCAGCTGGTGGTAGTCGCCGTTGTTGTCAATTACGATATCGGCCCGGGCGGCCTTAACAGTCAAGGGCAGCTGGGCGTCAATCCGCGCTAGGGCAGTCACCCGGTCATAGCCATTCCGCTGTTGCAGGCGCTGCAGTTGGTGCGCCCGGTCAACGGTCACCACCACCGTCAGGTCACAGTCATCGTCATAGTGCTGTTCAAACAAGAGGGGGACGTCAATGACCACTACCGGCACGCCAGTCCGTTTAAAATTGGCCACCTGGGCCATGATTTCTTCGCGGATCAACGGCTGCATGGCCTGGTTTAACTCGTCCCGGGCAACCGGGTCCCCAAACGCCAACTGACCTAACCGAGACCGGTCTAGTTCACCACCACCGGTGAGGATTCCGCGGCCAAAGTGGTCCACCAACCGTTCAAAACCAGGCTGGCCGGGCTGTTGCAGGCGGTGGGCCACCAGGTCGGCATCAACAATCGGAAAGCCCACCTGGGATAGCATCTTACTGACCGTCGACTTGCCACTGGCGATCCCACCGGTCAAGCCCACCACCTTAGTCATTGTGGGCCTCCACGAGTGGCTGGCAGTGGGGACAAAAGGTCGTCCCCCGCTGGGCCACCTTGGTCTTAACCATCTCGGTCCCGCAACGTGGACATTGGTCGCCACCATGGCCATAAGCATTCAGGCGCTCCTGGAAGGCCCCGGCATCCCCAAAGGCGTTGGTAAAGCTGTGGACCGTGGTCCCCTTGTACTTGATGGCCTGAGCCAATTCCTTAATGATGTTGTCATGCAGCGCCACCACCTGCTGGTCGGTCAGCGTGTTGGCCGGCTGCTCCGGGTTAATCTTACTCATCCAGAGCACCTCGTCGGCGTAGATGTTACCCAGACCGGCGACGTGGTGCTGGTTGAGCAAAAAGGGCTTGATCTTGCCCCGGCTCTTGCTGAGCTCGCGTTTAAAGAAGTCCAGTTTGAAGTCCTTGGCCGTCGGTTCGGGGCCAATCGTCTTCAAGCCCCCGACCGTCATCTCCGCCCCGGTCTTGACCAGGGTCATCCGACCAAACTTACGAGTATCGTGGTAGCACAGCTCGCTACCGTCGGTAAATTGGAAGACGACGTGGGTGTGCTTGTCAAGCGGTCCGCTGATCGGCTGGTTAAAGTACTTTCCCTCCATCCGCAGGTGGGAAACCATCGTCAGGTGGTTGCTGAAGCGGAAGAGAAGGTACTTCCCCCGCCGGTCGATGTCTTCAATCGTCTGCCCAATCAGGGCCTGGCGGAATTCTTCAACATCGTTGGTAATCGTCTTTCCATAGTAAACATCAATTGCGTTAATCTTGCGGCCCTTGGCGATCTTTAACAACCCTCGCCGGACCGTTTCAACTTCTGGTAATTCTGGCATCCTAATTCGCCACCTTCACTTCTTCAGGTCGTACCAGGTTGCGCCGACCTTGCTTTCGACCTTTAATGGTACGTTTAACTTCACCGCCGAATCCATCACCTGGGGAACCAGCTTTTCGAGGACCGGAATTTCTTCTGCGGGGGCCTCAAAGACCAGTTCGTCATGGATCTGCAAGAGCATCTGCGCCTTGAGCTGCCGTTTTTTTAGCTCTACTTGCATCCGGATCATCGCGATCTTGATAATGTCCGCGGCACTCCCCTGGATAGGGGTGTTCATCGCCGTACGTTCGGCAAAGGAACGCCGGGTAAAGCTCTTGGCGTTGATGTCCGGTAGGTAACGACGGCGGTGGGTGATGGTCTCAACGTAGCCGTGTTCCTTGGCAAAGGCGATCGTGTCGTCAATGTACTTTTTAACCCCCGGAAATTCCTTGAAGTAGTTTTGGATAAACTCATGGGCCTGGGCGCGGGTCACGTGGATCCGCTGGGCGAGGCCATAGTCGCTGATCCCGTAAACGATCCCAAAGTTGACCGCCTTAGCCCGCCGGCGCATGTTACGGTCAATTTCAGCATCCGGGCCCAGGTGGAAGATCCGCCGGGCCGTGCTGGCGTGAATGTCCTCACCGTTTTTAAAGTCCTCCTGGAGGTTCTTATCCCCCGTAATGTGGGCAAGAACCCGGAGCTCCACTTGGGAATAGTCGGAGGAGAAGATCTGCCAGCCGTCATGACTCGGCACAAAGGCCTTCCGGATCAAGCGGCCTTCCGGAAGACGGACCGGGATGTTTTGCAGGTTCGGGTCAACGGAGGAAAGCCGGCCGGTCTGGGTCAGCGTCTGTAAGTACCGAGTATGAATCTTTTGGTCACTGGAATGGATGACCTTTAACAAGCCGGTGATGTAGGTTGACTGGAGCTTAGCAATCTGCCGGTATTGGAGGATCTGCTCGACAATTGGCGACTGGTCGGCCAGCTTTTCCAGCACGTCCACCGCCGTCGAGTAACCGGTCTTGGTCTTCTTGATAACCGGCAGCTTCAGCTTTTCAAACAGGATGTGGCCCAACTGCTTGGTGGAGTTAATGTTAAACTCTTCGCCCGCTGCCGCATAAATTTGCTGCTCGATGTCAGCTAAACGTTCAGTCAGCTTGCTCCCCATGTCCTTGAGGGTTTGGGCGTTGACCCGGACCCCGGTCATTTCCATCGCTGCCAAGACCCGGGTCAGTGGCAACTCGATGTCGGTGTATAGGGGAGTCTGCTGGTTAGTAGCCAACTGGTCAAAGAGCGGATCCTTAAGTTCACTAATTGCCCGGGCCTTTTGCGCCAAGTGGTTAAAGAAGACCTGGTCGTCGGCGGGGATAGCCCGCTTAGCTCCCTTACCATAAACTTCCTCGTCGGTCGGTACCCCGTGGTAATCGTGTTCGAGGGCCACCTGTCCCAGGTCATTACTATTGTCATTAGTGTTTAACAGGTAGGATGCCAAGAGGAGGTCGAAGTCAATGTTTTGCAGGTCAATCCCCAGCCGGTGGAGGCCGACGATCTGGGCCTTAGCGTTAAAGACGTTTTTGGCTACCGTGGTTGATTCAAGGAGATCCTTTAACGGTGATTCCTTCAAGAGGTCGGTATCCCGGCTGACCAGCCAGGTTTGCCCATCGCCCACCACAAAGCCGGCGAACGGCGACGTGTGGTAGTTCGCATCCGGCATCTCCAAGAAGAAGCTAACTTCACCGGTGAGCTGGTCAACCATGGCTAGGTTATCCGCGGTTAGTTCAGTAAACTCAACCGGCGCCACCGTCTTATCTTCTTCTGGGGCCACGTCCATCTTGGCTAGGAAGGACTTAAAGCCCATCCGTTGGTAGAAGTCGACCAGTTCCGCGGTTTGTTCCCCCGTATATTGGAGGTCCCGGAGGCCGATCGCCAGGGGCGCGTCACGGAGGATCGTCGCCAGGGTCTTGCATTGCTTAGCGACCGCTTCATCTTCGATCAGATGCTCTTTCATCTTACTCTTCTTCAGCTCGTCGATATTATCATAGAGGTTTTCAACGGAGCCAAAGCGCTTGACCAACTTCAGCGCCGTCTTCTCCCCCACCTTGGTTACCCCGGGATAGTTATCTGAGGTATCACCCATCAAGGCCTTCACATCAATGATCTGGGCCGGCGTGATCCCTAATTTTTCTTCCACGTGTTCTGGCGTATAATGTTCAGTGTCGGTAACCCCCTTGTGGGTCACGGCGACGGTCGTGTGGTCGCTGGCCAGCTGGGTCAAGTCCCGGTCCCCGGTGACGATCAGAGTCTCATAGCCCGCGGCGTCGCCCTCCTTGGCCAGGGTCCCAATGATGTCATCGGCCTCATAGCCCTTTAGTTCATAGCTGTACAGGCCACTAGCCTTCACCAGCTCCCGCACATAGGGGAACTGTTCGGTTAGCTCTTCTGGCGTCTTGTTTCGGCCGCCCTTGTAGTCGCTGTACATCTTCGTCCGGAAGGTAACCTTGCCGGCATCAAAGGCGACGAGGGCCGCATCCGGGTGGAAGTTTTCCAAAACGTGGTCCAACATCAGCTTAAAGCCGTAAATAGCGGCCGTGTGCAGGCCATCCTTATTGGTAAACTTATCAATCTGGTTGTGCATCGCAAAGAATGCCCGAAAGACAATGCTGTTACCGTCAATTAATAATAATTGCTTTGCCATTTATTCTCCGCTCCTTCTCGTATTCTTAATAATTGTACCAAAGATCGTGAACCACCGTTAGTTCCCTGTTTGCGGATTTTAGAATATGGCAATCCATTATATAATCATTTTCCCTAATTGAAAACTACTTTTAACTTATTAAACGCTAAACCATATATTATCAATTTTATGAAATGGATACTAATTAGGTCAGAATTCATTTTCCGAGCCCCAGCTCTTCACGGACAGTCAACTCACTTAATCACTGATATATCAGTGATTAACCGATCAGCCAGCTGTTGATTTACAGCATTTTTAAGAATTTCGGGACTAAAAAAGAAGCCGGGTTAATTCCCAGCTTCTTTTTACTAATCCCGGTCACTCATTCCAAAGATTTGCAGGAATGAAATGAAGAGGTTGACAAAGTCAAGGTATAGTTGAAGGGCCCCGACAATTGCCAGACCCATTACCGAATTCTCGGTACTATAGTTCAGGTAGATCTGCTTCATCTTTTGGGCATCCCAGGCCGTCAACACCACAAAGATGATTACGGCGATGTAGGAGAAGATGTAGGTGATGGCCGGGCTCTTCAAGAACATGTTGATGATCGAAGCGATGATCAATGCGATCAAAGCCGCCAGGGCATGGGCCCCAAACCGGCTGAGGTCCCGCTTAGTCACCGTCCCGTAGATCGCCATCGTCGCGAAGACCGCCGCCGATGAAACGAAAGCCGCGGCAATATCTTGTCCGGTATAGGCGCCGGCAATCAAGGCAAATTCAATCCCGTAGATAATGGCGACGATCATCAGCATGATGAAGCCGCCCACCGGGTTCCGGGTGGCACTGAAGCTGATCCCCATCGTCAATGCAATCGGCAACAAGAGGATCAACCAAACCATCCCCGGATGTTGTTGGAAGTAACCCAGCACCTGGTTGGCAAACACATTCATTGTCAGCCAGGCACTGATGGCGGAGACAAGCACCGCCAGGGTCATGTTTCCGTACATCTTCGTCAGGAAACTGTTTAGGCCCGCCTGGTCAGTGACGACCCGGCGACCAGAGCCATTAAAATTATCCATTTTCCAATCGTCCCTTCTCAAAAGTTAGTATAATAGACAGCTTACCATAGTTTGGTCGCTGCACGCGCGAAAGCACTACTTATTAACTAATTCTTTGAACTTATCTTCATACTTTTCGATGTCACCGGCCCCCATGAAGATCACGACCGCATCATGGTATTGCTTTAGCTTGTCCATCGAGTCCATGTCGATACCTTCACTGCCTGGGATGCGGGCTTCCAGGTCGCTGCTAGAAACCGCCCCACTCTGTTCCCGAATCGAGGCGAAGATCGGCGTAACAAAGACCTTGTCCGCCTTCTTCAGGCTGGCCGCAAAGCCGTCCAGGTAGGCTGCCAACCGCGAATAAGTATGGGGCTGGAAGACCGCCACGATTTCCTTATCCGGGTACTTCTGCCGGGCGGCGTCAATCGTCGCCTTAATCTCGTTCGGGTGGTGGGCGTAGTCATCAATCAGCTTATCGTCGGCCACGTCGGTCTCACTAAAGCGCCGCTTGACCCCGGTGAAGTTGGCCAGTTCCTTTTTGATCTCGTCCATGTCGACCTTTTCCATGTAGGCTACCGCCAGCACGGCCAGGCTGTTTAAGATGCTGTGCTCACCGTAGAGGTGGATGGTAAAGGTCCCGAGCTTCTGGTCGCGGAAGTAGGCGTCGTAGGTCGAGCCAGCCGGGGTCCGCTGGATATTAGCGGCCCGGAAGTCATCGTCATCCCCGGTTCCGTAGTAGTAAACCGGCACGTCGACGTCCAACTTACGGAGGTTGGCGTCGTCCCCCCAGGCAAAGATGGCCTTCTTGACCTGGCGACCATAGGTTTCAAACGACCCCCGCACGTCATCAATGTCTTTGAAGTAGTCCGGGTGGTCAAAGTCGATGTTCGTCATGATCGCGTAGTCCGGGTGGTAGGCCAAAAAGTGGTCACGGTACTCGTCGGCCTCAAAGACGAAGAAGCGGTCCTTGGTGTTCCCAGTCCCCACACCGTCACCAATCAGGTAGCTGGTGGGTTCGACCGCGGCGAGCACGTGGGACAGCAGGGCCGTCGTCGAGGTCTTACCGTGGGCCCCGGCGATCCCGATGCTGGTGTGGCCCTCAACTTCTTCTTCGACCGCTTGGGGGTAGGTCATCACGGTCAGGCCCAGCTCCTTGGCCCGTTGAACTTCGGGGTGGTCGTCGGCAAAGGCGTTCCCCTTAATGACCGTCATCCCCGGCTTCAGGTTGGCCGGGTCAAACGGCAAAACCTGGATACCGGCAGCCAGCAGTGGCCCCTGGGTAAAGGTCTCCTTTTCGATATCGGAGCCGAGGACCGTGTTGCCTTGATCATGTAGGACCCGGGCTAGTGCGGCCATCCCGGTCCCCTTAATTCCAATGAAGTAATATGTTTTTCCCATTCTCTCGTTTCCTTTCCGTACCTACTTTGCGGGGAAGAAGGTGTCTGCCCGGGCAAAGTCTACTGCTTCGCCAACTTCTTGCCAGTCATCGGGGATGATCCACAGGCCCTTCTTGTCCGGGGCATTCTTCAGCCGTAATTCACGGAAGCCACACAGCATTCCGTCACTTTCAACCCCCATCAAGGCGCCAGGCCAGATGATCTTGCCATCCGGCATCATTGCACCAGGCCGGGCCACAACGACCTTGATCCCCTCGGCAACGTTGGGGGAACCACAGACGATCTGGACGGTCTGGTCGGCACTGATCCGGGTCTTGGTGACCTTCAGGTGGTCGGACTTCGGGTGGTCAGTCATTTCTTCGACCAGGCCGACGACAAACTTCGGCGTGTGGTCGGCCGTCAGCGGTTGGTCAAAGCCAGCCGCCATCAGCTTGGCATTGAGCTTGGCGACCTGGTCATCGTCTAAGAAGACCTGGCCATTTTGCCCCGTCAATTCGGGCAGGATTTGGCTGACGTCTAAGAAGTTGTAGCCAAGGAGTTCATGGTCCTTAGCCGTGGTGATCTGGGCCACGCCATCGTTGAGCTTGGTCTCCTGGTCACCATTATCGGGTGCCGTAATCGTAACTAAAATGTCCCCCATCTCGTCGGGGTTGTAACTCGCAATTAACATCGAATGTTCCTTTCTGGTTTAGTCTTCGAACTGCCGGACAACAAAAAGGGGAAGGACTAGCCACCAGGCTTTCTTCCCACCCCACGGATCATATTAAGTTGCGCGGCAGGGCGAATTAATTTGCTCTCCCTATTCTACTTCAAATTGCGCAAAAAATCTTCCACTTGTTGCTTGGTTTTTCGATCTTTGTTCACGAAGCGGCCAATTTCTTGCCCCTGGTCATAAACGATAAAGCTGGGGATCCCAAAGATGTTTAAGGATGCCGCCAGGTCGACGTTTTCGTCCCGGTCGACGCTGTAAAAGGTGTAGTCACTAAAGTCGGCCTCAATTTCGGGCATGGCTGGCTTGATAAAGCGGCAATCAGGGCACCAGCCGGCGGTGAAGAACAAGACGACCTTACCATTGCCGATCGTCGATAGTAGTTGGTCCGGTTGGGTAACGGGTAATTGTTTCATAAGATTCCCTCCTCGTAATTTCAGCCTAACTATACCATAACTCCCCGCGTCCGTCCGCAAATATGCAATTTCTTGGCTTAGGTGGTTAAAAATGGTAAAATTAATGAACACCAAGATAAAGGAAGCATTTAAATGACTGAATTAAACAACACCGCTAATCCTTGGCTCGTGCCCATCACGCTGGGTGCTTCCGGGCTCGCCGGTTTTGTCGCCGGCAAACTCTTTGGCAACCGTCCCTTCTCTGCCGGTCGGGCGTTGAAGATCATCCGCCACGACTTCTCCCGGGAAGGGACCATCACTGGTAGTTGGATTGACCACCGCCAGACTCCTTTCCAGCGGTACGCAGTTAAGACCAGCGCCTACCAGGGGGGCTTGACCCGCCTGGAGGACGGCGAGCCGGTCAACTACGAATTTAAAGTCGACGCCTACACGGGCAGCTTGTTAGAGCTTAAGCGCTTAGGAGATAACGAAGAATAAGCATCATAAGTTACACAAAAGGGTTCCAACAACCGTGGCACTAATCCACGGGTTGGAACCCTTTTATTTTACTAGTTAAAATGGGCACTCAGTTTATAAATTGGCTGGCCCTTAGCAGCAAACTTTTGCTCGTACTCGGTCTCGACGTTGTGGTCGTTTTCCGCACTATTGTGCAAGTCCAACCAGACACCATCAAAGTGCATCCCGTAGTTGTTCATGCTCTGTAAGGAGAACTCAAAGAACCCCATATTATCGGTCTTTAATTCGACGCCACCCTGGTCTTTTAAGACCTCCTGGTAGCCGGCCAAGAAGGTTCGGTAGGTGAGCCGGCGCTTAGCGTGGCGCTTCTTCGGCCAGGGGTCGGAAAAGTTCAGGTAGAGGCGGTCGATTTCGTGGGCATCAAAGAAGGTCGTGATGTCAGACCCATCCCCACAGATTAGCTGCAAGTTCGGCAGGTCCGCAGCCAGGGCCTTCTTAAGGGCGATTGCCGCCACCGTCCGTTGGATCTCCAGGCCAATGAAGTTGACCTCCGGGTGGGCCTTGGCCATGCCGATGATGAACTGGCCCTTCCCCATGCCGACCTCGAGGTGGAGGGGTTGGGCCTTAGTAAACCGGTCTTGCCAGTGCCCCTTTACCTGTTCGGGTTCGGTTACTATCATTTCGGGATGGGCCGCGATTAACGGGTCCGCCCACTTTTTGTGTTTTACACGCATATTAAAAATCCTCACTTAATTTTTTGATTCGTAGTTTGAAGTAAAAACGGGTCAGCAGCAGGACTTCCACCACGGCCAGCACCAGGTTAACCAGCAACTGTAACCAGTTGGCGTGGGGGCCGAGGCTGGCCAGCACGATTAAAGCAGCCACTACAATCGTCACCCGGGTTAACAGCCGCTGAAAGTCGTGACGGCGGTCCCCTGAGCTGACTGGGTACAGGTGGGTAAAGACGTTGCTATCGTACTGGTCATACAGGGGCATCAACTGGGTGGCAATCAGGTAGATGAAGAGCACCGCCAGCACGGCGTTTAGCCACATGACCGGGACCAAGAAAACCAGAACCATCCCCACCAGGGTTAACCGGATCACGATCCCGCTAATGTCAGTGTCGCGGACAAAGCCCCGGGCGTACAGGTAGGCCCAGGGTCGGGAACCAGCCGAAAGGTAGTTTATCAGGCCAGTGGCCCACCGCCGCCGCTTGACGTTGCCCTGGACCGCCGGCACGTCGGTGAAGAGGTTAAAGAAGCGGTAGACGCCATACATCCGGTTGGCTTCCCGCTTCACTGCGGCCTGCCAGTCAATCATCAGCCCCCGGTAAACCAGCCGCATGGCCACGTCCAAGATGATGGCCACGACCAGGCCGACCAACGGGTTGATTAGCCAGGTGGCCAGGCCCGCCAGCAGCGGGTTAACCCAATATTCCAGGCGCGTCCGCGTTTGTTGCTTCGACCAGGCCATACTGATCGACTTGCGGGCGGTAAACAGCCAGTCATCCTTGGTCACCATGGCGGCCAAGAAGACCGCGGTGATCTCCACCGTCGTCAACCGTTCCGTCGTTAACGCAAAGGGGAGGGCCACGAAGGTCCCGGCGACCGTGATCAGTTCAGCCAAGACCAGGCTGTAACGGTAGGCCTGCTTGAGGTAGTCCGCCATCGCTGTTACCTGGGGCAAGAGAAAGACCGGGTCGGGCCGCTTAATTAACGTTGCCAACCGCCCCAGCTGGGCCACCAGGACAAACCAGATGACCAATAACCACCGGCTCCACCAGGTGTCCGGCCGCAACGCCGGCAGCCACTGGGAATAGCCATACGCCAGGGCACCGAACAGGAAGAAGAGGGCAATGACAAAGTGGTCGTTAAAGACGAGCCGCCAGTACTTTAATAACATCATAAAGTGCTGCTGGCGGCGCTTAGTAAATAGCTTATTCATGGCGGTCATCCCTTGCGAGTCCGAGGTAAATTTCGTCCAGTGATTCATCGGGCCGGTCAGCCTGCTGGCGCAACTCGTCCAGGCTCCCGTGGGCCCGGACCTGACCGTTAGCTAAGAGGACGAAGCGGTCACAATAGCGCTGGGCGGTGTCGAGGACGTGGGTCGACATCAAGACGGCGACCCCCGCCTGCTTCTTTTGTTCAATTAGGTCCAACAGGTCGTGGACGGCCAGCGGGTCCAAACCGTAAAAGGGTTCATCGACGATCAAGAGCTTGGCATCCGTCATAAAGGCGCAGCAGATCATCACCTTCTGCTTCATCCCCTTGGAAAAGTTTGCGGGGAACCAGTCGAGCTTGTTGTCTAACCGGAAGAGCTTGAGCAGCTTTTGCGCCCGCTGCCAGGCCGCTTGTCGGTCCAGGTCGTACGCGTTAATCGTCAACTCGATATGCTCACGCAGGGTTAATTCGTCATAGAGGATTGGCGTCTCGGGGACGTACGCAATCTGCTTCTTATATTCACTCGGGTGGTCTTGCAAGGTCAAACCATTGATATTAATCTGCCCCGAAAACGGCTGCAAAAGACCGATAATGTGGTTTAACGTCGTCGACTTACCTGCACCATTGAGGCCAATCAGTCCCACCAGTTCGCCCGGCTGGACATCCAGATTAACCTTTTTTAGCACTGGGATCTGGGAGTAGCCACCAACCAGGTCCGTTACTTCAAGTGCCATTAGGAATCCCTCCTTACCTACTCGTTTTATTCAAAACTTAATTATACCATATGGGATTTTCCCTGCAGATGGTCGTAAACTTCGGTATACTAGTGGTAATAAAACTAAAGGAGTGCTAGCTATGACTGATTGTATTTTCTGTAAAATTATTGACGGGGAAATTCCGAGTTACACGGTGTACGAAGATGACGTTGTCAAGGCCTTCTTAGACATCTCCCAGGGGACGCCGGGCCACACCCTGGTCGTGCCAAAGAAGCACGTCAAGGACCTCTTTGAATACGATGAAGACCTGGCGGCCGCCGTCTTCTCCCGGCTGCCTAAGATTGCCCGGGCGATTAAGAAGTCTAACCCGGCAATCAAGGGGATGAACATCGTCAACAACAACGGTGAGGTTGCCTACCAGTCGGTCTTCCACTCCCATATCCACTTGATCCCCCGCTACACGGACCACGATGACTTCAAGATGATCTTCAAGGATAACTCCGCCAAATACGACGAAGCTAAGTACACGGCCATCCAAGAGGCGATCGTCAAGCAGTTAGAAGATGAAGACTAATGAAGACGATCAAAACCGCACTTGCGGACGTTAAGCAGCTTTGCAATAGCATCACGGAACTCAATGCCAACGTTGACCAACTCAAGAAGAGCTGGCCAGCCGTCACTGAGTTTCTCCACGAGGCGCAGGGCGCGCTTGACCGTTGGCAGTTTAAAGACCAAGCCCGGATTGACAAAATCCAGGCCATCGTTGACCGGTTGAGCAAACGTAATTAATGGTTGAAAGAGCGTGTGACGTGGTTGACCCCGTTACCGCTTTTTTATTATTCAAATCATAGCATTTTTGTTAAATTGCCTAAGGATTATTTAACACTATATACACCTAGTGCCCACCTATGCCATAATTTAACCATCCCAATTATATTAAGGCATAAGGAGATGTTAAGATGACAAACGAACAACGTGTTGCAGTGATTACGGGAAGTAGCCGGGGAATTGGCCGGGGAATCGCCGAACAACTCGGCAAGGACGGGTACGCCCTGGTGGTCAACGGTATCAACCAGGCCCGCTGCCAGCAAGCGGCCGATGAACTGGCGGCACAAGGTTTTCCGGTGGCGGCGGTCAGTGGCGACGTCGCCCAAAAGGCCACCCACGAACTCCTGGTCCAGACGGCGGTTGACCAGTTCGGCCGGCTAGACACCTACGTCAACAACGCCGGCATCGCCCAGGTAGGCAGCCTGGTTGACGAGTCGATCGAAGACTTCCACCACCTCTACGCCACCAACGTTGATAGCGTCCTCTTTGGCATCCAAGCGGCCGCGGCCCAGTTCAAGCGGTAAGCGGACGGCGAAAAAATTCGTAAGATTATTAACGCTTCCAGCATTGCCGGCCATATTGGCTACGAGCAACTGGGCGCTTATTCCTCGACTAAGTTTGCCATCCGTGGCCTCACCCAGGTGGCCGCCAAGGAACTGGCCAAGTTTGGCATTACCGTCAACGCCTACTGTCCCGGTATCGTCGGCACGGACATGTGGGACTACATCGATGAACGGATGGTGGCCATAAAGGGCAGCCAGCGGGGCCAGTATCTGACCGCGGCCGTCAACAGCATCGCGCTGGGCCGGGTGGAAACCCCGGCGGACGTAGCCGACTTCGTTTCCTACCTTGCCTCCCCAATGTCCGATTACATGACCGGTCAGGCGGTCCAAATTGACGGCGGCGTCCAGTTTATTTAAATCACACCTAAATCAAAAACCGCTAGCGTTCGGCTTATCACCGAATACTAGCGGTTTTATTGTTGGTATAAACGCCCCTTAATTAGTTACCGGCGTTGGTGGAGTCAATGTTGTTAGAAGAATTCCCCAACGTACCGTTGCTGGTTGACGCATTGGAATTCAGGTAGTCATCCAGGATGTTCTTTTCGTCGTTATCCTTGATGGAGACGTTCCCCTTCTTCAAGACGTTGGCAACCACCTTGTGGAGGAAGGTCCGGTTGTTCATGTTCTCAGTCACGATTTGGTTCTTCAAGTCGTTGATGTGAGCACTCTTCTTCCCCTTGGCTGGGTGTTCGATCATGTAGATCACTTGGTAGCCATCGTCGGTCTTGACTGGCGTCGTGGTGTATTCACCAGTCTTGAGCTTAAAGGCCGCCTTCTTGTAAGCCGAGTCAAGTGAGGTATCGGTGTTATCAAAGGCTGGGACCCGACCACCGGCCTTGTTGTTGGAGGTATCGGTAGACTTACTCTTGGCTAGCTTCTTGAAGGTCTTGTACTTGTTGCTGGAGCTATCTAACTGGTTGATGATATCTTCAGCATCGGCCTTGCTACCGACTAAGATTTCGGCAGTTTGGACCTTTGGCTGGTACTTCTTCCACTGCTTGTTAATCTGCTTGGAAGTAATGTGGGAGTAGTCCCGTACGGCTGCTTCCAGCAAGAGGTTCGACCGCAATTGCTGCTTTAGTGACTTCTCTGTCATCCCGTTTTGTTGGAGGAAGGCACTGAACTGGTCACCATACTGGTTCTTGTAGGTATTGTATTGGGCATTAACCTGCTTGTCAGAGACCTGCTTGCCGTATTCCTTTTGCAAGACCTTATCCAGGATCATTTGCTGCAGAACCTGCTTCCCATTGCTGGTCTGCTTCATGCTGGAATAGTACTCGCTTTGGGTGATCTTACCACCGCTGGTCGTGGCAACTGCCTTATTCCCACAAGCGGCCAGTGGCAGCATCAATGCTGCACCGGCAATCACCGCAATTAACTTCTTTGATTTCACAAAAACACATCCCTTTAAATTTATTTCGGTTAAGTATACCCATCCAATATACCACAATTCGTTTTTTTACAAAGGTATGCACGAAAAAGTTTAACCGATCTTCATAATTTATTCACGATTCAACTCGTTCAGGTTCAAAACCGGCGCCAGGTCGAGGGCCTGGTCGTTGGCGGTAAAGAAAAGGACCTGGTTCTTAGTGGCCAACTGGTTGAGCAGGGCGAAGATCCGGTCACGGCGGACGTGGTCAAAATTGACAAAGCCATCGTCAATCATGATTGGCAAGGCGACCTGGTCACTCATTACGCTGATAAAGCCCAGCCGAAGGGCCACGTACAGCTGCTCTGCCGTCCCGGTTGACAATTCACCGACCGCAAACTGTTCTTGTTGTGCGTCCTGCACCGCCACACCATCATCATTCAATAAGATCTTGGAATAACGGTCGGCCGTCAGAGTGGCAAAAAACCGTTCCGCCGCCGTGATGATCGCCGGGTAGCGGTCAGCGGACGCCAGGACCAGCGCGCGGTTAATCCAATCCGCCGCCAGCTGGTAGGCGACCCACTCCTGGGCCTCCTGCCAGATCTGGGCCGCCAGGTTGGCCTGGCGCTGCTCTAACTCGGCCAGCGTCCCATCCGCCGCCAGGTGATCAATGACCAGCTGATCATGCTGCGCTTCTTCTTGGGCCTGCTGGAGCGTTACCCGGGCCGTGTTGACCTGGTCGCGGACCGTCTGCAACTGCTCTTGGAGGTCGGCCGCGTTGGCGAAGCGGGCGAGGTCGGCCTTGTCCTGGGCAGTCAGCTGCTTTTCATAGGCCGCCGTCGTCGCTTGCCGGTCGCGCGCCTGGGCCCGTTCCTGGAGGAAGTGGTTGAAGGCCGCGTCATTGCCGACACCGACCGACTGGTAGATGGCCCACTTCTCATTCTGGACGTCCCGGAGGTGGTGGTTCAAGTCCGCAAGTTGCTGGTCAACCGTAGTGGTTTGCTGCTTTAATGCGGTCCATTCCCGCCACTGATTAGCCTGGGTATTTAGCCATTCGGCAAAGTTCCGGGCCAGTTCCGCGACACCGCCACCAGCCGCCTTTCCCGCCAACTGGCGTTGCAGCTGGGTAAACTCTTCATGGCGCCGGGCCGTCTGCTCCTGGTTGCCCGCTAATTCCCGGTTTAACTCGGCCACCCGGTGGAGGTCGGCCTGCATTGGCAACCACTGGCTAACCGGGAAGTTGCTCAAGCCGTGCTGTTGCCCAAACTTGGCCAGGGCCTGGTGGTGACGGGCAGCCTGTTGACGTTCCTGGCCACGCAGGTGGTAGTACCAAAAACCGGCCCCGGCCACCGCAACCAGCCCAAGGAACGTTAGCAGACCGTGCCGACCCGCCAGGCCGATTATGGCGAGCACGGCCCCCACGGCCGCTAAGCTGATTGGCAGTTTCAGGTCCACGGGAGCTGCTTCGTCCTCCTGCAGGTTTTCCAGTTGGACCACAGCCGTTTCGGACAGGGGCTGGGGAAGTTGGTGGCCGTACCGCTCCTGGAGCTGGTTGCGCTCCTGGAACCGGTCTTCCATCACCCGCTCTTGTTGCTGGTAATGATCGGCCTGGGCCTGCAACTGGAGGAGCTTAGTCTGCAAGCGTTGGTAGTCGGCCTGGTGGGCGTGGTAGTCGGTTAGGGTAGCCCGGTCAAACTGACTAGCCTGCCCGGTTAGCTTGTTCAATTGGTCCCGGGCATTCCGGACCTGGCGTTGCAGCTCCTGCTCCTCAACCCGGAGCCGGTCCACCTGGTTAACCTGGTCGTCGCTGATCTGGGCCTGGCTAGCCGGGTGACTGCCGCGCTGCCACTGGGCGTAGACTGGCCACAGGCGGCTCAGTTGTGCCAACCGTTCCTCGCGGGGTTGGAGGGTCGTCAGCTGGGCGCGTAGTTGCTGGGCCTGCCCCTGGGCGTGGTCATAGTCCTTGACCAGGCGGGTGTATTCATCATACTTTTCCCGGGCCGCCTGCAGCCGATCTTGCATTGCCTGGTATTCTTTCAGGTGCTGGTTGAGTACCGGTTTGCGGCCCCGGGGTTTGAAAAGCTCGTCCCCCTTCTTCAGGAGCTGAGTAACAAACTGGCCCCACTCATTGCTCCCCACCGCGCCCAGTTGCTGGAGGTGGTGTTGCACCTCTTCTTGGCGTAAGTCGTCGACCGCAGCGAGGTCCGCTTGGCTAAAGCCAAAGACGGCCTGGTATAGTTCCTGGTTGACGTTGCCCAGCAATTCTGCCAGCTTACCAGCGCCGAACCGGTGGCCCGCCTGGTCAGTGACCGTTACCTTGCCACCACCCTTGCCGGCGCCCCGGTGGATCCGGTATTCTTGCCCGTCAACTTCGACAAGCAGGCTCCCACCATAGGCAGCCGAATGGCGGGGCTTATACTGCTGGTAACGATTCTTCCCCTTGGCATTGGCAAAGCCAAAGAGGACGCTCCGGATGAAAACTGCCAGGGTGGTCTTCCCCGCTTCATTGTTACCAAAGATCACCTGGGGGTTAGCCGTGATGGTAAAGTCCTGGTCAACCCACTTGCCGAAGCCGTCAATGTGAATACTTTTAATCTTCATGGTTGCCACCTCGTTCACCTAGTAATTGTTCCGCACGTTGCTGAAGGTCTGCCAGACCCCGGTGGGCGACAAACTGGTCATACAGGGGGGCGTACTTAACCAGTGGTTTGATAATTGCGGTTAAGTTGTCCGCAGTCATGACGTCTTGGCGGGCCTGCTCCCAGTACTGACGGTCCAGGCTCGTCAAGTCGGGTAGTGGTTGCTGGTCAACCAGGTTAACCTGGTAGGGCCACCAGTCGATGGTCGGCTGGTGGGTTAGTTGGTCTTGCAAATGGTCCAACAGGCCGCCGTCTTGAACCAGGGAAGTCCACCGGTGACCCGCACCCCGCACCTGTAAATCAACCAGTCGCAAGCCCTGGTCACCATCGCTACCGACCGCCTGGTGAATCAACTGGTCAACGTCGCCCTCGTTGGTGGCGCCGCTGAGGTCAACCGGGACCTGGACCCAGTCAATTCCCCCAACCTGCTTGAAGGTCGGCACCAGGCGTTGCCCCTCATCATGGACAAGGTAGTAACCGTGCGCACCACCCTCGTTCTTGTGCCGTCCCTGGGGGTTCCCACTGTAAACAATTGGTGGGTTCGCCGCGAGTTCTTGGTGCTTGTGGATGTGACCAAGTGCCCAGTAGTCATAGTGCTTAGCCTTCAGCTCATCCAGGGTAAAGGGGGCGTAATGGTTGGCCCCAGCCTGACGGAGGGCACCGTGCAACATACCGACTTGCCAATCAACGGTTCCCTTTTCCGGGTAGTCGGCAGTTGGGTCGTCGTCAAGCCAACGTTGGTCATAACTAAAACCCGTTACCGCGACCGTTGTTCCGTCCGTCAGGGTGAACTGCTTGGTGGTCACCTGGTTGGGGAACACGGTGACGTTTGCTGGCAGGCCCGCACTCGTCGGGTCCTTACGGAAATCGTGGTTACCGTAACACAGGAAGACCGGAATCTGGTGCTGGTTTAACCGGTCCATCTGCTCACTAAAGAAGTTGGCCGCGGCAATGCTCTTTCGCTCACCATCATAGATGTCACCAGCAATCAAAACAAAGTCAACCTGCTCTTCAATCGCCGCATCCACGATCTTTTCAAAGGCCGTAAAAGTCGACTGGTAAATCTGCTGCCAGAGTTGGTCCGGCATTGCCATTAGGCCTTGAAAGGGGCTGGCGAGGTGCAAGTCGGCGGTGTGGATAAACTTCATTTGCTCTTCTCCTTCCTACTGCTGAATCAGGAGCAATAACGCAAATTGGGTCCAAACATTCGCAGGTATCGAACGCTTGGACCCAACTTTTACCGGTCAAATGGTCACCAGGAGCACAGGGCACCTGGCACTACCACCGACCAATTACTTGTTTTCGTCTGGCTTTGGCATGATGTCGCTGTACAGGTCTTGAATTGGACTCGTGATTGTCTTGTTCAATTGTTGCAGCATTTGGTCGATTTGCCGTTCTTGGTTCATCAGGTTTTGGATTGGTTGCTTGCCGCTGATTTCCTTTGCCAGGGTTTGGATAGCCTTGATTTCATCTTCCGTCGGCTGTTGACCCTTCATTTGCTTTTGTTGCGCGTTGGCTTGCATTTGTTGGAACTTCTTGAATGAGTCAAGAGCTTCCGTGTCCGCCTTCAGCTCGTCGAGGGCCTTCTTCAAGGCTTGGTATTCCTGTGTTTCAACTAACTGACGGCTCATGTCGTTAGCAGTGTCGTAGATATTTACAACCATGATTGATAACTCCTTTTTAATTAATCAAGTAAATTGTATCATGTTTCACCCACTGATTAAAAGGCAGGGCTAAAAGAGCGCGCGGAAACCATCAATCAACTTCTCGGCCTTATCACCGATGTCGTTAACTGACTGGTTAAACCGGTCTACCAGGTCACCCTTGTCTTTAAAGAGGGACTTCCAGCCGGAAGATCCGCCCTTCAATCGCTTGTTGGCACGGGTCTGGGCGTCTTCGACCGTAAACTTGGTGCCGGGCGTGGTCTGCAGGATACCAGTCATCTCTTGTTTAAATAGTCCATTGATGTTGTGCTCAGAAATATCATTTAAGACGTGGCTGGAGTTGGTGTCGTCATACCCTTCCCAGGTCGCCACGACCACATCGGGGGTGTAACCAACGATCCACTTATCACGGTCATTGGATTCATCCCCCTTCACGCCCGAATTGGTGGTCCCCGTCTTCCCGGCTAGGGTGTAGTTGGCCGGCTTGGCGGTCTCACCGGTCCCGTGCGCATAGACCCCAATCAACATACTGGTCATTTCCCGGGCCGTCTTGCTGGAGATGACGTGCTTGACCTTGCCCCCCTTGTTTTGGGCCACCACCTTACCGGAAGCGTCAACGATCTTGGTAATGTAGTACGGGGATGGCATCTGACCATCGTTGTCAAAAGTTGCGTACGCCCGGGCAATTTGCTGGGGCGAGACCCCCTTGGTCATCCCCCCGAGGGCCAGGGCCAGGTTCTTGTCCCCCTTTTCAACTGGGAGGCCAAACTTCTCGGCCATCTTGTAACCCTGGTCAACGCCGATCTTGTTTAGCAGCCAGACCGCCGGGGCATTCAGGCTCTCGTAAAGGGCCTTGTACATCGGTACGCTGCCGCTGTAGGTGTCATCATAGTTCTTTGGTGTGTAATTATTGGTACCGTACGACCGTTTCTTGTCCTGGAGGGTCGAGTCGTAGAAGTAGCCGTGCTCAAGCGCCGGGGCGTAGACCACGATTGGTTTGATCGTCGATCCCGGTTGCCGTCGCATCTGCGTGGCCCGGTTAAAGCCCCGAAAGACGTGCTTGCCCCGGCCACCGACCACGGCCGTCACGCCCCCGGTCTTCGGGTCCAGTGCAATTGAGGCCGACTGGACCTTGGTACCATCCGCCGAGTTAGCGGGGAAGTTATTGTCATTCACATAGGTCGCCTGCATGGACTTTTGCTGGCCCTGGTCAAGGGTCGTGAAGATCTTGTAGCCATCATTCATGATCGACTTTTCCGAAATATGGTAGCGACTGGCCGCCTCGGAAATGACCTCGTCAAAGAAGTAGGGGTACTTATAGCTATCATTGTCAATGTAGCCCTGGTTAACGCCCAGGCTGGTCTTCTTATACTGGTTGGCGGCCGACTGGCTGAGCTTGTGGTTTTCAACCATTAACTGGAGGACCATGTTGCGCCGGGCGCGGGTGGCAGCCGGGTGTTCAATCGGGTCATACATCCCCGGTGATGTCAGCATCCCGGCCAAAGTGGCGGCCTGGGGGACGGTCAGCTGGCTGGCATTAACGTCAAAGTAGCGACGGGCCGCATCCTGGATCCCCCAGACACCGTGACCGAAGTAAGCGTTGTTGAGGTACATCGTCAAAATATCGTTTTTAGAATACTGGTTTTCCACTTCTATAGCGATGAAGATTTCCCGGGCCTTCCGGGAGAAGGTCTGCTGTTGGGTTAAAAAGGCGTTCTTGACCAGCTGCTGGGTAATCGTACTACCCCCACCCGAAATATAGTTACGGTGTAACAGCTTGTTTTTCACTAACAAGAACGCCGCCCGGCCCAGGCCTTTCACCGAGAAGCCATGTTCGTGGTAAAAGTTCCGGTCTTCGGTCGAAAGCACCGCATCCGGGACGTTGGCGGAAATGTTATTGAGCTTAACGTAGGTCCCCTTTTGCGAGTACAAGCTGCCGGCCGACTGCTTTTTATTATCATAAATCATGGTTGGCCGGGAAAGCCGGTTCTGTAAGTTTTCAACGTTTGATGTCTTGGCAATGAAGGTCAGGTGAATACTCATAATCAAGAAAAGACTAAGAAAGACTACGATAATCCACCGGGTCAGCTGGTAACGGTGCCAGAATTTGCCCATTACCCGCTTAAAGCGGTGCCATAGTTGCCGGGTCACTTGCCAGAGTTTACTCCCCCACCGCTTTAACCACGCTAGTATCCGTTCTTTAGTTGAATTAGATTGTGGTTCACGTTTCATTTCTGCTCTCCATTCATCCGTTCACTTTTCGAATGCAAACCATTTTAGCACACTTTTAGTACCCTGCTGCAGTTCCACGGTGATTTTAAGTATTGTTTAAACAACGAAGCGGCCGGTAGACGAGCACTTCGTCACCAGCCGCTTCAGTGTTTAATTACATTTCGTCAGGTGCTTTGATATCAAGCATTGCCAAGGCATCCTTGAGAATGTGGCTCACTGCTTGGACCAATGCCAACCGGGCTGGTTGCCCAGCATCATCTTGGAGAATCCGGTTGTGTGCGTAGTACTGGTTGAACTTCTTGGAAAGTTCCAATGCGTACTTGGCAATCACGGATGGGTCGTAGTTCAGCGCCGCCCGTTCAACCGTATCCCGGTACTGGCTTAAGAAGCTTAAGATATCCCAAGCACTGTCACCCAGGGTCGTCAGGTCCACGTCACTAAAGTCGCGGATCCCACCCTTGCGGAGGATACTCTCGGCCCGGGCCCGGGCGTATTGGACGTACGGACCAGTTTCCCCTTCAAACTTAACTACGTCTTCGAGCTTGAAGTTAACCGCGTTGCGCCGGTCATTCTTCAGGTCGTGGAAAATCACGGCGCCGACACCGACCTGCTTAGCCACCTCATCGGCGTTCTTTAAGTCGGGGTTCTTTTCGGCAATCTGCTGCCGGGCCAGCTTGATGGAGTCGTTCAAGACGTCTTCCAGGTTAACCACGTTCCCCTTCCGCGTTGACATCTTCTTACCATTCAAGTTCATCAGGCCAAAGGAGATGTGTTCCAGCTGGTTCCACCACGTAAAACCCATTTCCTTTAAAACGGCCTTCAGTTGCTTGTAGTAGTTTTCTTGTTCAGCACCGACCACGTAAAGGGACTTAGCATGGCCATACATCCGCTTCCGGAAGAGGGCCGTAGCCAGGTCACGGGTGATGTAGGTGGTGGTCCCATTACTCTTAATGATCAGCGGTGGTGTCAGCTTGTAGGCATCCAGGTCCACGATTTGGGCACCCCGGCTGGCCTTGAGCAGGTGCTTGTCCTTCAGTAATTGGATTGGGTCGTCCATCTTCTGAGCACTGAAGGCTTCCCCGTGGAAGGAGTCGAAGTGAACATCTAGCATGTCGTAAACCTTTTGGAACCGTTCAATTGAAATTTCCCGGAACCAGTGCCATAAGCGCCAGGCTTCCTTGTCACCGTGTTCCAACTTGGCAAACCAGGCACGCCCGAGTTCGGTGTATTCGGGATGCTCATCAGCCTCGGTGTTGATCCGGACGTAGTACTTTAACAGGGTATTGATCGGGTCTTTTTTGACCTCTTCTTCACTCCCCCACATCTCGTAGGCCGCCATCAACTTACCGAATTGGGTTCCCCAGTCACCCAGGTAGTCAACCCGGATCAGGGTGTAATTTTCCTTTTCCAGGATCCGGGCCACGGCTTCACCAATCATTGTGGAACGCAGGTGACCCATCCCCATTGGTTTAGCAATGTTTGGTGAGGAGTAGTCAATCACCACGTTAGCACCCTTACCAAGGTCTTTCTTCCCGTAACTTTCGGGGTTGGCCAGGATAGCCTTGATGATTTCGGCACCCACCTGGGCCTTATCCAAGAAGAAGTTGATGTAAGGACCAGCCACGACGACCTTTTCAAAGCCAGTTTGATCAATCTTTTCAACTAGGTCCGCGGCGATCATTTGCGGTGCCTTGTGCAGCGTCTTTGCCAAGAAGAAGGTTGGGAAGGCATAGTCCCCATTATTAGCATCCTTTGGCCGTTCAATCTTATCCGTAATTTCATCTAATGATAGGTCCGGCAGAGCCGCCGCAACCGCCGTTGCTACCCGTTGCTTTTCATCCATTATTTGCTTCCTCCTTAATAAAAAAGTCTCCAGCATTGCACATTGCATACTAGAGACGAGATTTCCCGCGGTACCACTCTAATTGAATTGGATTCCACTCTTGATTCACTATTTAACTTTACCACCAGGCACGCCTTGGTAAGGAACCGGCCCCAACTCACACCAACTTGGGTCGCTTTTTACCGGTTATTCTTACTACTACTCCTGGTAGTTTCACAACCACATATTATAACAAAGTTGTGCTTAAATACAAGATTAGTGAAATAAAAAAGTGCCCTGGATAATCCAGGACACTAACCATAAGCGGGTAACGAGAATCGAACTCGCGACGCAACCTTGGGAAGGTTGAGTTTTACCACTAAACTATACCCGCATCACTAACTTAATAATTAACACTAAGTTAGTATATAACAATTATGACTTTTTGTCAGCCTTTTTTGCTACTTTTTTGTTTTTTTAGCAGTTTTTTTGCTGCCCTTCTTTTCATCCGCTTCGTCGTCATCTTTTTCTTCGCGGGGGACCGCTTTGATCATCTTCGCCTCACTCTGACGAACAACTGCCCGACCGTTAAGCTCGTTGACACCACTCTTGTCAGCAGGATCAAAGTCGTTAATTGAAACCATTACAGAATTATTGTAAACTTTTTCAACTACTCCCTGGAAGCCGTGATCCATTGGTCCAAACTTCTTGCAACCAACAACATCACCAATCTCAAAATCAGCCATAGTTTTCACCTCGCTAATAGTTCCAATGGGATAACAGAACCACTTTACTCTTTTTCACTATCATTTTCAAGTAAAAGGTCACCTGGCCCCCTCCCTGCTTTAATGGTAGAATCATAGCAGAAAGGACTTACTGACTATGTTAAAACTTACCGCTGAAGCAATGGTCATCATCTTATTATTTGCTAACTTTTTTGGTAACCGTTGCAAGAAGGAAAAGCACGTTTCGGATTGGCTGGGGATCGCCCGGGTCGCCTTCTTTATCCTCCTCGCCCTCTCAGTCGTCAAACTGATCCTCAACTTTCCCGTTGTCTTAATATTAAACATCCTCTGGCTACTCTACTTGATTGCCACCTATATTTTCTTAGAGAATACCTTCCGACTCAAGTGGGAGACCTTTGGCAACCCTCTCCGGGCTACCGGGGTAACGATTGCCCTAGTAGTGTCGTTGATTATTGTAGTGGTCTTTTTCTAGGGGACGTAAAATTGATGTGAAGAATTAAAAAAAGGCCAGGAGCGAATCCTAGTCTTTTTTAGTTACTAAATAATCTTTATCTAGCCTCTAATGTAATAATCCCATTCTGGGCTTGTGACACGGCTTGAGCGGCCTTAGCTTGCGCCTCTTGGGCGTTGACTAAGTTTTGCTTAGCTTTAGTAAGGTTAGCTTGTAGCGTGGCTGGATCCTTAGCACCGTTAGTTAACGTGTTGTAAGCTGTTTGTGCTTGTTGAAGGACAGTATTTGCTTGTGACTGAGTGGCCTTAGCTTGGGTCAGAGCCGCTTGAGCTCGTGACAAAGCTTGCTTACTAGCAGATACAGCCTGCTGGAGAGCAGTCGTATCTGTATGTGAAGCAGGGTTAAATAAGAAGGAATACAGGTGACCATCAGGGCCGACCTGGACAGCTAATGATTGAACGTTACGATCTAATAAGAAGTTAGCATCACCTATCAAGCCATCACTCTGACCTTGAATAACTTCCTTGTAGGTGTGGTTAAAGATTGCGCGGTGAAGGTTATCAACGCTAATCCAACCATGGTTGGGTAACGAATTGTTATCAACCTTTGACCCATAGCCAAGCGGATTATATCCTTGTAAATCCCATGAATTATTGTCGGCATCGGTATCAAAACTCATGAAGCCATATTGTTTTTGAATACCATCATAAGTGTACACAAAATTATCGTGGAGAGCAGCCATGGCTGTAACAGCTTGAGCAGCGTTACGGATAGCTTGGCTATCAGTGATTAATGGAGCTAAACCACGTACCTGACGGATTGGATTAATTAATTCAAGCAAGTAATTAGTAGCATTAACAGAAGCATTAAATGAGAGACCCCGGTTATCAGCTGGGTATACCTGTCTTTTAATCCATTTACCGTGAAGTGGATTATTGGGATCTGCCGGATCATAGGTATCGTAAGCTGGGTAGCCAACCTTAACCAATTGACGTCGTAATGCCGGATCAGATTGATAACTATCACTGAGACTGGTTAAAGTGTGGCCAGCAGGAATTACATCATCATCATTAAGATAATGGTTAGTAACATTTTTATTCCACTGATCCATAAGTTTACTCTTAGCATCGTCCCATTCATCTGCAATTTGCCCTGCTTCTTTACTACCGATTGGTACACTGCGGTATTTCTTTTGCCACTTTTCTCTTAAATTATTAAATTGATCATCAAGCCGCAAATTGCCATTAGTACTGTCATCGCCATTCGGCTTAACATCAGTACTTGCAGCAACCAATGCTGCTTGATCCTTATTTAACTTATTTTGGGCAGTGTTAACCGCGCTCTGCTTGGCATTGACATCATTGTCGGCACTCGTTTTCGCAGACTGGGCAGCAGTCACTTTGTTGGCTGCCTGCTGAATCGCCACCCCACCGTCATGTAAGTTATCAACTGCTTGTTGCGCGGTGTTCAGGTCAGCTTGGGCGTTCTTGACGGCGTTGTCGGCACTAGCCTTGTCAGCTAGGGCCCGTTGTAGCGTCTGGGCAGCGCTCGTCGTTTGGCGCAGACTTACCCAACAGTCGGCAGAATGACCGTTACCAGCTGGATCGTCCGTAAAGCGCAGAACAAGTTGCAGGTTAGCTAGCGAGTCAGACGGTAGGGTAAAGGTCGTATTGAAGCCACTGAATTGGCTCCGGTAGATTTGCGGCATGGCTTGGGCGACGTCGTCCCGTTCGCTTAACCGTAACTGTTGCCGACCAATTTCCCGGCCGTTTTGCAGTAAGATTGCGTAGGCGTATGGCTTCGTCAATGACTGATCGTTGGCCATCCAACCACTAACCCATAAGGCCCGGTGGTCGACTTGGGCCCCATCAATGAAACTAGCCGCCTGATTCAGCGTGCCGATGTGCAGCCATGAATCAGTATAGGCGCCACTACCACCGTTACCAGTATTGGATGACGAGTAACGGCTGACCAAACTATAGTCATGACCATTAACTAAATTGAGATTACTAAACACATAATTAAACCGTGATTGACCGGCTGTCTTGGTGTCATTGAATACTTTGGCAACGTCGGTCGATTTTTTTAGCCCAACTTTAGCGGCAGATACTTGGGACTTAGTAGTGTTATCAACCACGATCAAGAAGTGGTTGGGTTCCATTAAGGAGATGTCATCGGTGTGCCAACCAGCAACCCGTAAGGCACCGCTACTTAAGTTGTAACCGTCTAAATTAGCCCGGTTAACCTTCGTGATTGGGTTAAACCAGTAGTCAACGGCATTCCCGTTCCCGGCCGGGTCATCGGTCCAGCGAGAAACGAACTGAATATTGTCGTTGAAGTACGGCTGCGTCAAAGCAAATCGTACACTGAAACCAGACCGGCCAGCATTAGCAATGGTTGAAAAGGCCTGGGCGACATCAGGGCGTGCTTGGCCGGCTTTGACTTCGGCCCGGGCGAGTTCATGACCTTGGGTTTGGTCAAAGGCGATGATGTAATGGTGCGACCGACTGCCAGCTTGGTTGGTGGCGTGCCAACCGCTGACGGTGAGTGTCCGTCCGTCAGAACTTAAGCCATCCAGGTTGGCCCGATTACTGTGGTCGATGGTCAAGGGACCAAACCAATAGTCGACGTGATTACCCTCACCACCAACTGGATCACTGCTGTAACGCGAAATGAGGCTTAGCGAATCGCTCACCGCGCTGTTCGGAATCGTAATGGTAGTGTTAAAGCCTGAATTAAGGCTATTGTCAATGTTCTGGTAGACTTGGTGAACGTCGGGACGTTGTTGTGGCGTCAGACGTTGCCGGGTAATTTCACGACCTTGGCTGTTATCAAAGACCAGCAGGTAACGGTAAGCATCTTGGTTGCTTTGACCAGTGGCGTGCCAACCACTGGCCTGGAGTTGCGTCTGCCCACTTTGATTTTCCGTCAGTGCATAGTGGTCCAAATTACCCTGGTTAGCGTTAACCTGGTTGTTTTGCGTCGTCGTATCCTGTGGTACCTGGTTCGACGTGGCTGCAGCGACCTGGCTGGTCGTCACTGGTACCGTCGCATCAGCGTGGACCGTTTCGTTTTGCATGATGGCCGCACCAAACAGAACGGTCGTAATCAAGGCTGTAGTCCATAGCTTACCACTCTTATACATCTTGAAATGTTGCTTATTTTCCATTTAAGAAATCCCCCTCTTCAACTAATACTCATTAATAGTCTTCTGGATGACCGGCATTGTACTGCATGACCCGCTGGACACCGTCAGGACCGGTCACATAATCGACCCCCATTTGGTTACCCTCGGCATCAGTATTGCCGGACATCTCCACGTGGTGTTTCCCATACGAATCAGTGAAGTCCTTGGTATTACCGTCATTACTATTACTACTATCCTGGTCACCAGATCCATTGCTGGTTGTACCAGTATTAGTCGTCGCAGCGGTTTCCTGGCTCTTGGGTTGGTCAGCCAGGAACTGATTCAGATCAACCTTCTTCGCGGTCTTCTTGAAGTGTTCCGTGTTCCAGTTATCATCCCCCGTGAGCGTTAACTCACCATTGACCATGGTCGCCGTCAACGGGCTGGTGACGTTACTGTCCTTCAGGTTCACGGTGTAGTGGTCGCCATCCTTCTGCCAGGTCAACTGATCGTTCGTGTCGGGCTCACCTGAATCGGCGTAGACGTACTGACCGGTCCCATCACTGCGGAGTAGGATTGCCGCACCATCGTCTTTGTCAATAAAAGTCCCTACCACTTGGTCCTGATGACGAGCGTGGTGGACCTGGGTCGTGGTGGCCGCTGCATTTTTACTGGAACTGTTTGCCTGGTTGGCGCCACAACCCACCAGTAGTAACAAGCTGCTCCCCACTAACAGACTCGCGGATAACTTACCTAGTTTCATTTATTCATCTCTTCTTTCTAATCAGTTACATTAGCCGAGGTTGGCCCCATTCCATCGATTGGTGTATAGCCACCATCACCGCCGCCAAAGTATTACGCCTCAATGTGGTATTTTCCTTTGCCGGTTCGGGTAATCGTGTAGACATCCTTGCCCTTAGCACCAGGATAGGTAATCATGACGTAACCATCCTTCGTAGCGTGACTGCCATCATGGGTTTGTGAGTCCCGTTCATAGTCGAAGTCAGTGAAGCCGCCCTTTTGAACCAGCTTGGCAGTCTGCTCAAAGTCCATTCCGCCTTCTGTTGGCGTACTGTCCGTTGCACCACCATCCCGCTGATCATTCAGTTGGGCGCTATCCGCCAATTCGTTAATGGTGTCACCGGCATTATTTTTGTTAGCCAAGTCAGTCATGGTTGCGCGGCTAACCGGCGCCGACCGGAAGCCACCGTGACCATTAGCCAGGTAGAACTGGTCTCCCACAATTGTGTAATATGTTCGCAGTCGCATTGTTTAGGTACACATAATACAGCACCTGACTCCCGCTCGGCAGGCTAGTCTTGATACCAGTACTGCTCGGTTGATTACCGGCATTGTAGAGGTCAATTGCCAACTTGCTGTTATTGGAACGCAGGTCTTTGACATAGCCATCACCATTTTCGACACCAGCATAATATAGCGCTAGGGCTGCAGTTACCTTTGGCGACTGTTGGTCACTATCTAGTTTTCCTGAATTAGCTGCTAGTTTGTAGTTAACGAGCGAAGTTTGCGCAGTTGAACTCGTTCCCTACTTAGCCGACTTTTGCGTATTCCCACAGCCGGCTAGTAGGATTGTTAGTCCTGCAACGCACACAAGGCCCGCAACCTTTTTTGATTGCATTTTTATCTCCCCCAATATTATTTTGCTCATCTTTAGGATATTCCTCTTTAGCGTGATTGTCCGTACTAGTAGCAAAAAAACACTATTCACGAAAAAAAACAGCCATTCACAGCATGGCTAGGTCACACCAACTTAAATATTACTTTATTAACGCGACTAAGCTTTTCGATATTGTAATACTTATGCTTTAACTTTTTGGCCCGTTTAAATTCTGAGGTTCGATTAATTATCATCGTTCCCGTCCTCGTCTAAATCGTTAAATAATTCATCAACAGAATTAGCAGATAGCAAAAAAAGTTCTTTCAAATTCAACCGCGACTTAAGCCCGGGTGGAAAGCAAGTCTGGGTCTCCCTCTGTGTTTCTTAAAAGTATTCCTGAGCATCCGTATATCCATGTGGCAGATTGCAATAAATAACTTGAACAAATTTAATGACGCAGATTAAGCAAAAAGATCTCAATTGGAGTTCGCCAGTTCAAACATTTGAGAGGCCGCGAATTCAGATACCAATTAATCTGAATCAATTCATCATCACTAATCTCTTCAATTGGCTGACCCTTAGGAATAAATCGCCGTAACACTCTATTACGATTCTCATTACTACCACGTTCATGCGGAGAATAAGCATGTGCAAAGTACAACGGCACGCCGGTATTTTTCTCAATTGATTGGTAGTTGGCGAACTCT
>DXAF01000004.1 GCA_019117185.1 Candidatus Limosilactobacillus intestinipullorum
ACAGCCTAGCTAAAGTACGAACAGCGCAGTACACAAATGGCCTCCAGTGCCCGGCAAATCCGAACGCTGGAGGCCTATTTGTGCTTGCGGGGGTTCGAAGACGAACTAGCAAGCTAGTTCTGTCTCACTCCCAAAAATTGTCAAAAATAAAGCAAACTAGTTAGTAACTACTAGAAAGGATCGTGGAACGATTGGTAAATTAGCACAAACGACAGGACCGTCGCACGGTATACACAGTGAATGTCATTAAGGATAGTTTCTTGGAACTTATTCAAGACAACCCCTATTCCAAAATAACGATTAAAAAGATTTGCCAAACCGCTGATATAGGCCGCTCAACATTCTATTTACATTTTGATTCGATTAATGATGTTTTAAATACCGTTCTTGATGATGCAATTATGACAACATCACCCGATTACTTTAATATTAATGACTTTAGTATTGATTATCTTAAGGAAAACGAATCGTTAATCCCGGCGTGCCAACGGGTAGGTGCAAACGAAAAGTACCGTAAACTACTTATGGATCCTGATTTAACTGAATATATTGTTGGGCGAATCATGGTTCATGAACGGGGCCGGGTAATTCCAGCAATTCAGAAAAAGACGGGACTTTCCAAAGAAGACGCCGAAACACTATTCCTATACACCCTTCACGGTTCTTTTGCTGTTAACCGCGCTAATCATTTTCGGAAAAATAACCAATGGTACCATGATGTCCAACTCTTAAATAAATTTACCTTGAATGGGTACCGGGCGCTTAAGTAGCAGGTATTATAGTTCGTGCTGAGATTACAGCCGTACAATTTCTACATTCTCCTCACACCCGTCAACATTTGGCACTACTTGCCGTCATTTTCAAGCAAAAAGAGGTGGCCTTACCAAGCAAAATGATTGCTTTGGCAAGGCCAACGTGTTTTAACTATTCAAATTGCCCTTGGTTGCCCCATGACGCACAAATTATTCTTTAGGCCCACAGACGAATGAATTGATTCTCTCCTTGATCAAACTGTCTTTCGTTTACGAACACCTTGTCAATTATGTATGCGTCGTGCGTAAATCGCTAAACTGTAATCTTTGGTTTAAAAGAAACCGTGGCAACTAACCCCATTTTAAAGCCTTTTTAGACGTTTTCAAAGCTCCTTATGCAATTCGATGATTATTCATGCAAAATTTTATTTTTAAAAAATAAAATAAAAGGCGGCATAAATGCCGTAGTATCAACGTTTATTCATCTTTGCTTTACCCCGCCTGTCATGTAATTTATACTGATATTTCGTTGCACGTTCGGCACGAACACATTAAAAGCCAAACTACCGTCTTTGGAAAGAGCTTCTATGTGGGCCCCAGCCGGGACCAGGCAGTTACCATCATAAATATCAGTTACCCGGTAGCGGACCTGTTTCCCCTGGTCTAGCGCCTTACGGACTAAACCTTCATAATAATTTTGCCCCGTTGATGATTGACTCCGTGCTTCATTAGCCCAAGCCGTTTGGGTAGCGATGTTAGCAGGGTTAGATTCAGAGGCGTCAAAGCCCCGAATTCCACCCACTAGTGCGTACCCTAATAAGTGACCACGATCATACGCATGACTGTAACCACCAGTCAGGTTATGAGCTTGTAAGAAGCCAGCTGGCCGCCAGTTGGTTGCCCCATTACCGGTTTCTGTCCGGTTGCGGTACTGGCGACTGGTCCGGTTTAGCCAGGCATCCCCCCGCCAGGCGCGTCCTTGACTATCCTTAATATTAACTGCATAAGGGGCGCTATTAATGTGAGCATTTAAGCGGGGCTGATTGTTATTAACTGTAAAGGCGCCCGCCCCGTTCCAGGTGAGTGGCCCCCCTAGTTGTTTTTGGACGGCTGGCGTTAGAACTACCGCTGCCTGTTCCCTGGTCGGGGGGACACTCTGCTGGTGGCCACTGGAGTAACTATTACTACTCCCCCACCCGGTCAGGCGTTGAATCCCCTGTTGCAAGGCTGCACTACCTTTAGTCGGCTGGCTAGCAAAACTGCCGGCCGCTAGTAGCAGGGCGAAAGCAACCACAATGTGCCAAAACTTCTTTTTAAGTCGATACATTCGTAAAATCCTTTCGTATCTCAATGATACTTATATTTTACTATATTTAACCGAACAAGTGATCATAAAAAATGGCTTGACTTTCAAATCGTCAAACCATTTCAATATTATTTAGCAATTGAAGCATCCCGCTTGAGCTGCCAGCGGAATAGTAACCAGATGATCGCGATGAAGATCACCCCAACAGAGACCGACACCCGCGTATCGGGGTTAAAGAACATGAAGATTAAAATTACCGTCAACGCCGCTAAGCTGAAGTAATTATATGCAGGGAATAGTGGCATCTTGAAGGGGTGGTTAACTAGGTCGGCTGCATGTTGCTTGCGGTAGTTTAATTCGGCAAGCAGAATTACGAACCACGGAACCATCCCCGGTAACACACTTGAGCTGTAGACAATCACGAAGATGTTGCTGGCGTCCTTGCTAACCATTGATAATAGAGAGTTAACCGCGAAACCAACGAAGATCCAAAAGGCAATCGTGATTACCGCCACGTTTGGCACTACCCGCTTGGAAAGCTTTCCAAAGAACTTTGGTACCTGCCCATCAATAGCGAGCTTGAAGAGCATCCGGCTGGCGCTGTAAATCCCAGAGTTAGCACCAGAAAGTGCCGCCGTTAAGACAACGAAGTTAATAATTCCGGCAGCCCCCGTGATCCCAACTTTCGTAAAGGTTTCAACGAATGGTGAACCAACAGATGCTAACTCGTTCCATGGGTAGATGGAGACAATCACGAAGATCGCACCGATGTAGAAAATCAGGATCCGCCAAATAACGGACTTGACAGACTTAACAATTGCGTGCTTCGGGGAAGCCGCTTCACCAGCGGTAATCCCGAGCAACTCAATTCCTTGGTATGAACCAGCAATTACTGACATTGAAAACATAAAGCCCATGAAACCGCCGGTAAAGAAGCCCCCATGTGTCCACATATTGGAAATCCCCACCGGTTGCCAGTGGTTACCGAGCCCAACCACGATTACGAGCAAACCAAGAATGATCATTGCAATAATCGTTACCACTTTAATCATTGCAAACCAGAATTCAAGGCGCCCATAGGCCTTGGCAGAAACCAGGTTGGCAAGCGTTAGCATCACGATAACTACCAATCCAGAGATCCAATCCGGTAGTTTTGGCCACCAGTAATTGAGGTACTGACTCATGGCAATAATATCCGAAATCCCGACAATAATAAATTGGAAAATATTACTCCCCTTCGTCAGGTAACCCGCGAAGGGGTGGATATACTTGTCACCGTAATCAGCAAAGGAGCCGGTCCCAGGGTTGACGTAAATCATTTCACCTAACGCCCGCATTACCCCGTACAAGACTAAACCAACGAAGGCATATGCCAACAGGACGGATGGCCCGGTCCACTTAATCGTGGAGGTTGCCCCCATGAACAACCCACTCCCAATCGTTCCACCAATTGCGATCATTTCCATTTGTCCGGGCGTCATCGTCCGTTTTAGTTTGACTTTCTCTTCCATTGCCATACTAAACTACCTCTCTTTCTCTACAAAAAAACTACCCAAAACACCGGGACCACGGATGCCTATCAATCGGCAAATGTGGTTGAAGTTTTGGATAGCTGTTAATTTACAGTATTCAAGGAATGTTAAATAATCCCCAACCACATGTTAGATTGGTGTGGCTGTGGTGGAGGTGTAACTAAGTGGTAAATTCAAAACTAATGATTGCATTGTCGTTTCCTCCGTTTCCTTTTAATATGTTATTAGAATACTATGAGAATATGAGAAAAGCAAGTATTTATCCCAAATTATTTAATTTTTTCTTAAATGGCGATCGGTAAGTAAGCGCTATGATCGCTGCTATAACAATACTTAATGGCCACGTAATAGAATGGGATTTATTTCCTGCTTGTGGTAGGCGCGGTTGCCTATTTAGATTCTCCTCATCTTTGAGTTTCTTGAGCGGCTCCTGAAGTTGTTTTAATTTGGCACCAAGTTGGTCACTTGAATTGCCGACCAAATGACTAGCCTCGGGCGGGTCAACCGGGTGCTGGGCGTCGGCGTTAGTAGTCGGCTGTTCACTATTTAAGCTGGCAGGCAGCTCGCTACCCGGCTCAGGCACAGCAGGACGGGCTTTCTTTTGGATCAGTAAGTGATAAACCTGGTTGCCCGTGCCGGTTAGGATCTTGAAACTCTCGGGTAGTGAAATTTGGTTAACGTATTCCCAACCGGCCGGTGCTTTAGGCAAGTTGACAGTTCCCTGACCATTAGCCGACTTGGTGACGACGCGCCGGTAACCCGTGTCCGCAATGTCATCCAGTGAAAAGGTGATGGTTGCGTCAGCTTGATCCCCTTGCTGGATGGCCCGGTAAGTAAATTTAACCTGATTGGTCGGGGGCGCCGTACCAACGACTTTTGCCGGTAGGTAAGGCGTCGATGGACAATAACCATCAAAAAATGGCGGAAAGTACTCTGGCCAAACCATTACCGAATGCCCTTTTCCCCCATGATTGACCGGAATAGGCCGCTGGTAGATAACCGTTCTATGTCCATTATGGGGGTTGATGACCGTTATTTCCCGGCAATCGTTGATCCGCTGGTTAACCGTCATCGTCGTATTATTTACTGGTGAAGTGTTTGGCTGGCGCGTGGCGAATGCCCCTTCCCCCACAGATAGGATAATGAAGGTAGTTGCAGCAGTTAGGATGACTCTCAGTGAACTAGTTCTCATACCGATTCTCCTCGTAATTAAATAGTCTTCACTTAATAAATACGGGAGATAATGCTAACTACACTAAAAAGCAGCTGGGAAACTTGTCATAGAGTTTCTTCCCAGCTGCTTGACTATTATAATGAGTGAATGACTTTTTCAATGTCATCAACAATTTGTTTTGGCGTGAGGTGGTACCACTCGTAGAGAACTTCGAGCGGAACATTATCTGCAAACTCACGCGGTGCGCCAAAGTTTAGGACCTTCATTGGGGTCGGACCGTAATAACGGTCGATGGTCTCGCCAAAGCCCCCACTAAGGTTACCATCCTCAAGAGTCACCACTACATCATGGTTTTCGGATAAGTGGTGAAGCACTTCGGCGTCAATCCCGGTTAAGGACTTCGGGTTGATCAGGGTTGCATCCACGTTTAGTTTCTTTTGAAGTTCAGCACAGACCTTTTGACCTAGTTCCCAGAAGTCACCCACGGCCATGATTGCAACCTCACTACCATGGTGGGCAATATCATACTTGATGTTACTGTAATCATCCTGGGTCGCCTTACCATGGAGTAATGGCTTTTCTGGTTCCCGGATGACGACTGGTTGGTCCGTTTGCTTAATGGCCCACCGTAACATTGACAGTAATTCTTCAACGTTCGTTGGTGCTAAATATTCAATGTTTGGTAGGTCGCTGATCATTGAAATGTCAAAGGACCCTTGGTGGGTAGCCGATTCCGTGGCAATTGTCCCACCACGGACAATCATCACTACCGGCGCATCGTTTAAAGCCATATCATGGATTAACTGGTCATACGCCCGTTGCAAAAAGGTCGCATTTTGGAAGACAATCGGCCGGGCACCCGCAACTGCCATCGCTACAGCAGTACTGATGCAGTCTTGTTCAGCAATGCCAACGTCATAGTAACGGTTAGGATGCTTGGCCTGGAACTTCTTTAAGTTAAAGACGCCCGGAATGGCAGCGTTCATCGCTACTACCGGTTCCCCAGCATCAATTTGCCGGTCTAGCTCATCTAGGATTGCATCGCTATAGTTTTCACCTTGTCCCGGGTGCTTATCCTTACCGGTCTTCAGGTCAAATGGCTGACGCCAGTGGTAAAGCATCTTCTCTTCTTCGGCGGGTTGGTAGCCCTTGCCCTTTTGCGTGTTAACGTGTAAGACGATTGGGTGATCAATGTCTTTAACGTCTTTGAAGGCCGCAATCATGGCCTTAAGGTCATTACCATCTTTAATGTAACGATAGTCAAGGCCCATGAACTTAAAGATATTATTTGCGGACTGACCATCCGTGGCGCGCAGTTCCTTCAGGCCCTTGTACAGGCCTCCCTGGTCTTCATCAATTGACATCTGGTTATCATTGACCACGATAATAAGGTTGGAATTAAGTTTAGCGGCGTTGTTCAACCCTTCGAAGGCCAAGCCACCACTCAGTGAGCCGTCACCAATTACCGCAACAATATTGTCTTTAGAATCGGGCTTCATGAGGTCGCGGGCTTGGGCCAACCCGACCGCAAGTGAAATTGAGGTTGAAGTGTGGCCAATTTCGAAGAAGTCATGGTTACTTTCCTCAGGTGAGGTAAAACCAGAAACGTCTTCATAATGATCCGGATCCAAGAAACCAAGCTTACGGCCGGTCAACATTTTATGCGGGTAGCTTTGGTGTGAAACATCCCAGATTAACTTGTCGTGGGGGGAATTAAAGACATAGTGGTAAGCAATCGTTAATTCCATGATCCCAAGGTTAGGACCAACGTGCCCACCAATTGCCGAATCACGCTCTAAAACAAGGTGCCGCATTTCACGTGCCAGTTGCTTTAGTTCATCAAGTGACATCCCCTTTATGTCTGCCGGTTCGTTCACTTCATTTAATAGATAATCTGGATGCCGATTCATCTACCGCCACTCCTTTGCATATTGTTTTCACTAGTAATCTCTTAACATTTTACCACTTTTCACAAGCTGGCGGAAACTAGGCATCCCCAAATTGACGAACTGGCCAGATTTCGATACCATTAGCATTAGCAATTAATTATTGAAGTAAGGGGCAAGCGACCATGGGGGATTTGGTAAATGCAGCGGTGAAAAAGTTATCACCGTTAAAGAAATTAACGCGCGAACAGTCGACACTAGTTAACGATATTCTTGACTTTACTTCCCAGCACCTCACGGCTGACTTCCCTGCCGTGTATACCATTTATGGTGATGCGGGCACCGGAAAAAGCGTGGTTCTTTCCCAGCTTTTTGACCGTTTACAACTAGCAGCGCGCCGTGACCAGCACTCTCCTTTTTATGGGACCACCAACTACTTCTTGGTTAACCATCCGGAAATTCTAAAGGTGTACCGGGAAATTGCGGGTACCCGGCCGGAATTATATAAAAAGGACTTTGCCCGGCCAACGTCGCTGATTAACCAACTCGATAAGCGGGGCCAGACGTTTGACGTCGCGGTAATTGATGAAGCCCACCTACTCCTCTCAAAGGCCGACCACTATAACAACTTCTATCATGATAATCAGCTGGTGGAGATTATTAAGCGGGCCAAGGTCATCATCATTGTCTTTGATCAATATCAGGTCTTGCGGATGAAGAGTCTGTGGACCCCCGCCCGCCTTCGTAAGATTGTTGACCAGTACCCGCACCGTGAACACCACTTGCGACACATGTTTCGGATGACTGCCAGTGACGACCTGGTTGCATGGTTTAACCACTTTACGAGTGATTACCAGCTGACGCCCCTCCCCAAGAACGCGCGGGACCAGTACGACTTCCGAATATATGATGACGCAGAAAAAATGCGGCGGGCAATTGTCCGCCGTAATAACGAAGTGGGGCTATCACGAATTCTTTCAACTTCAGGGTATCCGTCAACTTTAGATGGCGGTAAGCATTACATTCGCGAGGGTCAGTTTAAGATGCCCTGGGATCAGTATAACTACACCGTTACCCCTTGGGCTGAACTACCCCAGACAATCAATGAGGTTGGTTCAATATACACCTGTCAAGGATTTGACCTCAACTATACGGGAATTATCATTGGACCACCAGTCAGTCAAACGCCCGGAACTAGGCAATTACAAATTAACCTTGATCGTTACACCGATAGTGAGGCATTTAAAAAGCGGGCCGACCTAACCGACCCGCAGGAAATCACTAAATTAGAAGAGCGAATGATCATGAATTCATTAAACGTCCTGTTCAAGCGAGGAGTTTATGGTACTTACCTGTATGCCCATGACCCGCTGCTTAGGCAAACGCTTTGCCAATTATTTGCCCAAGCGGGCCTTACCCTTCCACCGGAGGATTAATTTAATTATGAAGAAAAAGCTCAACAAACCCCTACTAATCATTGGTGGGGTCGTGCTCTCAATTATCTTGATTTACTTTATTTACCGTGATTACCGGCCAGAGTTGCTCTTATTAATGCATATGAACGCGCATAATAAGATGATCCTGCTCCACATGATTCGCAGTCACGGTCTCAAGGATATGCTCTTACTCTTGGCGTTGATCGCGACCTTTAACGCCATTCCGGGCATGTCCAACTCCTTTGTCTGTGTCTTTGCCGGTCTTTGCTATGGCCCTGTTCTCGGTTTCTTAATTAACTGGGCTGGTAACATTTTAGGTAATTGTGGTGTGATGAGTATTATCCGTAAGATTGACCTTTCAAAGCGTTCCAAGAAGTCTAAACTATTAAATAACCTGTTAAACCAACGGCACCCGCTGATTGGGCTTACCATCGGTTTTATGGTCCCGGTCATCCCCAGCGTGTTGGTTAACTACGCCGGGGCCCGGTTAAACGTCAGTCGGTTACGCTACCTCTTGATGGTCACGGTAGGGATGGCACCAACATCCTTTATCTACGCGTTTGGTGGTGACGCCCTCTTTCAGGGGAATGACAAGCGGCTCGTGGGTGCGCTAGTTGCAATCATTGTTGTAATCGCGATGTTTGTCCTGATCAAAAAATTCATTAAGCGCGACCATTTGGGTAAGCGGGCCAATGCCTAATTTTTTACAAGCAGGACTGCCCCCTCATTTAGCGCGGATACAATAAATAGAGTTCTAGTACCCAGATTTTTCCTGGATACCAGAACTCTATTTATTTTTAGAGGTCAATGTCTAACATAATTGGCGTGTGGTCGCGCCGCTTGCCGCTATCAATCATCGTAGAAGCTTGAAGCTTAGTAGCCAGACGGTCACTCACCAGCCAGTAGTCAATTCTCCAGCCAGAATTATTCTGCTTGCTGGTGATTACCCGCTGGGCCCACCATGAATAAGCGCCGGTTTCACGCGGGTGTAAGTAACGAAAACTGTCGGTAAATCCGGCATCCAGAAGCTTGGTAAAGTGTTGCCGCTCTTCATCAGTAAAACCAGCAGAATGGTGGTTGTTGGCGGGATGGGCCAGGTCAATTTCTTCGTGGGCAACGTTAAAGTCACCACTTGCAATCACCGGTTTTTCCTGGTCTAACTTTTGTAGGTAAGCCCGGTACTGGTCATCCCATAACTGACGGTCGGCCAGTCGCTTGAGACCGTTCCCCGAATTAGGCGTGTACACCTCAGTCACAAAAAAGTCGGGGAATTCAAGCGTAATGATCCGCCCTTCCTCATCCATCGGTTCCGGTGCCCCAATTGCTGGGTAGGTAACCGTTGGGTGGTATTCACCACGGTAGAGGTACATAGTCCCGGCGTACCCCTTCCGTGCCGGTTCCACAGAACTTCGCCAGGCAACTTGGTAGCCAGGGAAAAGCTGGTCTAAGGCCTGGTAGTGTTTCTTAGTGGGTCCGGTTTTAGAAAGCTTGGTTTCCTGGATAGCAACCACATCGGGCTTAAGGTCATAAATCTTATGCAAAACATCGCGGGTTTCACCAGCCCGGGTTGAAGTACCGGTCAACGCCGCATTAATCGAATCAATGTTCCACGAAATGAATTTCATTGTTATTCTCCTTTGCAACAGTCTCTGACTAGCATTATACCGTTCATTGGCAAAAGAACACAATTGCCTTACCTAAACTAGCTAACTTTCCAAAGCAGTGTGCACCATCAGATTATATCTAACTGGTACGTCCTGGGGCCAACCCATAAACTGCACTAATGGTTTTGCTCTTGAGAAGGATTTTGTTACTCGCTTGCTTTTTGGTAACTAAAAAAGTTTCATCTAAATTTGATGTAGCAAACAATTCCTCACAATTAAGTTACTATATATAGCAATTATTAAAACAACGCATTTTAATTATCTGGATTATTGTAATTTAATAAGTTACAATAATTGACGAAACAAGTCTATATAATAAAGAAGGAGTAATTAATATGAAGTACTTTATTACTGGTGCTAGTGGTCACCTTGGCAGCAAGGTTGTTACCGAATTAGGTAAATTGGTTCCCAAAAATGATATTCGACTAGGGGTCCATACCCCAACGAAGGCCGTAGCGTTTCAACGAGCTGGCTACCAGGTTGTGGCAATTGACTATGCTGACATTTCCACAATGATGACCGCCTTTACAGGAATTGATGTTCTCATCTACATTCCCAGCCTTACGTATGAGATTCGGGGGCGGATTAATGAATTTGAAAACACCCTGTCAGCCATGACTAGTGCTGGTGTTAAAAACATTGTTGACGTTAGCTTCATTGCCGACCAGTATAATAACCCCTTTCAAATGGCCAGCTATTACGCTTACTTACCGGCCCGCCTGGCCAGTTCGCCTTTTTCATATGCGGTGGTTAAGAACAGTCTCTATGCTGACCCACTGGTCCCCTATCTCCCCGAGCTGATCCAGCGGCAAAACATTATTTATCCCGTTGGTGACCAGGCAATGTCCTTTATCAGCCGGCAAGATAGCGCCGAAGCCATTGCGAACGTTGCCGTTAAAAGATACCTGCGTGACCGGGGACAAAATTACCTTTTGACGATGAAGCAAAATTACAACATGGTTGAATTAAGTACAATTATGACCAAGGTTACTGGTCAGCAGATTGGTTATGCTCCGACAACCCTTAAGGAATTTGCCGATATCTACCGGTCTGAAGGTGATGGTGACGAACTCGCTTCGATGTACCATGCGGCAGCATTAGGCCTGATGGACGCAACGACGGCCGACTTCCAACACATCACCGGTCATACACCGCAGACAATGACTGAATTTTTAGCAAGTAATTACCATAATTAATGATAGAGGGGACCTGCACCTAATGGTCTCCTTTTTTCGTTGAATGACTTATAATGATAGCTGGTTAACTAACAATTAAAAAGGAGCTGGTTTTGTGAACGAAATTCCGACCAAAATTGAAGTGCGGGGCGCAAAGGTCCACAATTTGAAAAACATTGATGTTGACATCCCCCTCCATAAGTTTGTGGCGGTTTCTGGACTCTCCGGTTCTGGAAAAAGTTCACTCGCAATGGGCATCCTATATGAAGAAGGGTCACGGCGCTACCTAGAAGCACTATCAACCTATACACGGCGCCGCATCAAGCTGGGTGCCCAAGCAGAAGTCACTAGTGTTAAGCATATCCCATCAGCACTGGCCCTCAAGCAGCGACCCAGTATCCCGTTGGAACGGGCCACCGTGGGAACGATGAGTGAGATTTTTAACGTGATCCGGTTAATCTTCTCCCGGCTAGGCTCGCCGGTTTGCCCCAACGGTCACCGCCTCAAGCCCAGCTTGGCAATTGCCGAAACGATGAGTCGGTCGGATAGCAGTATGGGCGAGCTCACCTGCCCCGTCTGTGGGGCCAAGTTCCAAGCCTTTAGTGCCGAAGACTTTGCCTTCAACTCTGATGGTGCTTGTCCAAACTGTCAGGGAACCGGTCAGGTCCGCGAAATTGATGATAGCAAGTTGATTGGTGATGAAAACCTGAGTCTTGCTGATGGTGCCGTCGCTTCCTGGCACCTGCCAGGGCGAAACTTCATGCCTAGCGTGGCTGAACAGGCCGGGGTCCGGATCCACGTCCCATATAAGGACCTTACCCCCAAGGAAAAAGACTTCGTACTAAACGGTCCCCAGCAAAAATTTAAGATGGATTTCCGCTCGGGAACGGGCCGGGTCTTCCACGACTTTAACGCCCTCTACGAAAATGCCCATGCGGCAGTGCTTGAATCGGCTAAATCCAGCAAGAGCGAGCGGGCTCAAAAACGGATTAGTGCGTTTTTCCACTACTCAACTTGTCCGGTTTGCCACGGAACACGATTACGGCCGGAACTCCTTAACCAGCTAGCTGGCGGCTTAAACATTGCCCAGGTCAGTGACCTCACCCTTGGCGAGTTGGCTGACTGGAAGCAGCGGGTTTTAGCAACCTTAACGGCGGACATGAATAAGATGGCCACAAGCCTGTTTAAAGAATTTGACGATAACCTCCGTCCCCTCCTTGAACTTGGTTTGGACTACTTAACCCTCTCACGCAACGGTAATACACTGTCAACGGGGGAACTACAGCGGATTCAACTGGCCCGGACCCTAAGGACCCAGACGAACGGGGTGTTATACATCCTGGATGAACCATCAATTGGCCTTCACCCAGATAACATCAGTGGCTTGTTGAACGTGTTTAAAGAACTGGTCCAGCAGGGTAATTCCCTGGTGGTTGTTGACCATAATGTTGATATCATCAAAAATGCCGATTGGATTATTGAAATTGGGCCGGGTTCTGGGGATGAGGGTGGCCAAGTAATTGCTCAAGGCACCCCGCAAGCCATTACAACCAATCCCGCATCTAAGATCGGTCCTTACCTGAACGGCAGTGCAGACTTGCTAGCCCGGACAACGGTTACCCAGCCCGCTGACCAGTCAATTGACTTTGAAGTCGTCAATTACTTTAACTTAAAAGATGTCCATGCCAGCTTACCGGTTAACCGCCTCAGTGCCATTACTGGCTTTTCCGGGGCGGGAAAAACCAGCCTGATCCTGGATAGCTTGATTCCGGCCATCAAGGCCCAAGCGGCGGGACAGCGGCTTCCCAAGCAGGTCCACCAGCTCACGTCGCCACTAAAAGAAGTTGTTAGTGTTGATGCGGCGCCAATCGGAAAGACCCAGCGGTCAACGGTGGCCACTTACACCAGTATCATGGATAACCTGCGGAAGCTCTTTGCGGCCCAGCCCTTGGCAAGGGAAAAGCACTATACACCGAGCTATTTCTCTTACAACAATAAGCAGGGCGCCTGTCCAAACTGTGGTGGGGCCGGGATTGTTACTCTTGATATTCAGTTTTTACCGGATATGCAACAAGTTTGTCCGGTCTGCAATGGTGACCGCTACAATCAGGATGTCCAAGCGGTGAAGTGGCATGGTTACTCAATTGTTGACCTACTAAAATTAGATGTCCGCCAGGCCCTCCCCGTCTTTAAGGACGTTCCCAAAATCGAACGTGAACTACAGTTGCTTCAAGAAGTTGGTTTGGCCTACCTTCACCTTGGTGAAAGTACCCCGAGCCTCTCCGGTGGTGAAGCACAGCGATTAAAGCTGGTAAAACACTTGAACCACAACCAGGCGACAACCCTCTTTGTCTTTGATGAACCAACGATTGGTCTGCACCCACTGGATGTCAAGACCCTGGTGGGCGTAATTCAACAGCTACTCGACCGGGGAGCGACGGTCGTCACGATTACCCACGACTTGAACCTGGTCGTTAACGCCGACTATGTTCTTGATCTCGGTCCCCGTGGTGGAAAAAACGGTGGACGAATTATGGCCAAGGGGACGCCCCACGACCTAATTAGTAATCCCAAGAGTTTAACCAGTCAGTACCTTGCTAACTACTGGCAACGGTACGAAAATAGTTATTAATTAACAACGGCACCAGCAAATTTTGAACAGTCTTCAAAATTTGCTGGTGCCGTTTTGCAACCATAATTTAGTTGAAGTTTAATGTGCTCAACCAAGTATCAACCTGATTGTCACTATTTAAAACCGCCCCCGTATTAACGTGGGTATTATAGCCATTTTGCTTGATGGCCCGTTCAACATAGCTTTGTGAACGGTCATAGTTACTCCCACCCGAGGTCGCAAATAAGGCGAGGTTTTTCCCGTTAAGGTTAAGGTGGTCAATTAAACTGCTGATTAGCCGTGGCGGGATCCCCCACCAAATTGGGTGGCCGATAACGATATTGTCGTAATCACTAATATCCGGAAGGTCGGTCTTAACCGCAACCCGGCTGTTGTGCTGGTGCTGCTCAACTGAAGTTCGACTCTGGGGGTCATGCCAGTTTAAGTCCGCCGCTGTATATGGCTGGGCGGCCTGAACTGCGCCGATGTCCGCGTTGAGTTTTTGTGCGACTCGCTCAGCCACCTTCTTCGTCGTGTTGGTCGCTGAATAGTATAGTACAAGTGTTTTGGCCATAAAAATCACCTCTCACCCATTATCATAGCAACTAAGTATTATTCTTTAAAATACTTATTTTTAATAAGTTACTATTCAACACTTGCATATCTTAAGAAACTCTTTGATGTCAACACAAGAAAGAGGCCCGACTTTTTACTCACTAGCTTGACTGTAACGTAATGTGACAACCTAAGATAAGAATATCGAACCAAATGAAGGGAGTCACACTAATGATTACATTATATACATCGCCCCGCAGTCGCTCAGCCCTTAAGGCCCAACACTGGCTAACCGACCACCAATTGCCGTTTATTATTCGCAATATCTTTGACCACCCGCTATCGTATCAAAAGTTTCAACGGATCCTACGTTTAACGGAAAACGGCACTGATGATATTATCACAACCCGCGCAAAGTCCCGGCAACGGTTTGGCGCACTGCTGAATGATAGTCTGACGTTAAATGCGCTGTTTGAACTAGTCAAAAAACACCCGGCCCTTCTTCACTACCCATTAATCATTGATGAAAAGCGACTTCAGATTGGGTACAATACTGATGATATTCGCCAGTTCTTGCCCCGTTCAGTCCGGACGTTAGAACTACTGCGCGCCCAGCGTTTAATCGCCTAACTGGGCTGCTTGATATATTCAATCATGCTGGCCAGGGTTCTTCCCCCCGTTAAGGGCGGCTTGCCGCCGCAGGTAGCGCCAAATTTGGGGCCGGTACCGCCGCAGGGCAAAAAGTAAAACCAGGTAGACAGTAATGCATAGGCCGATCCAGACCGGGTTTTGGGAAATGAAGGCCGTAAACACCAGTGCATTGAATGGCCGGGCCATGAGGTTAAAACTAGTAACCAGGACGACTCCAGCGGGGATTGCGGCACCATAATGTGAGATCGCCCCGGTGTAAATATTGGCTAACCAGCTGGAACAGTATAGCCCCAGGCTAAACCAGACAACCCCATTCGCAATTACCTTAAGGATATTGCCGTTAGTAATTGCAACTATTGATTCGACCATGAAGGGCAGTGCGATCAGGTCGACCACCGGCAGGGTTTGGTTACCGGGAAGGAGGAAGGCAATGACCACCATGATGGGGATCAATAAGACCCCGGAGATAATCGTTGCTGGTTCACCATACCCCACTCCATCGTCAACCGCTAAGAACCAACGTTTACGGTCATCGATCACGCTAGCATCGTTGCCGCTTGCCGTAACTTTTTGGCGCCGCTGCTGGTCAATGCTTTCGGCCAGTGGTTTAAATGCCCGGGCAAAGACGTCGGTAACAAGTGGGAAGATGGTCATTACCGCGGATAGCTGTACCGCAAACTGGAGGATTTGTCCCCAGGCTCGGTAGTCCCCTAACCGGGTTAAGTTGGCCAATATTCCAATTAACAGACCCAAAATCGCCCCCAGTGACGTTGGTTCCCCGAAGAGCCCTAACCGCTGTTGTAAGTTTTGTGGTGTTAGCTTGACCCGGTTTAGTTTCAATATATTCCATAACGGGTCCAGAATAATGGCTGGTATCGTTTGAACAATGTTTTGAGCCGCGCAGACCGTTGTATTATTAATATGATAATAAGATGACCACCGGTCTGCCTGAACTTCTGCTAGCAATAAAGTGTATAGCAAGATAAAAAACGCTAGTCCCATTGATAACCAATAATTATGGGTAACGTAGTAGGCCAACGTTCCCCAAATCATAAAGCCAAAGTTGTTCCAGAGGTTAGACGGCATGAAGACCTTCGTCACGCCGACCGCAAACAAGAGAAATTCGGCAATTAGGCCAAAGACGAAGAAGGACAAGCCAACGGAAGAGCCAAAGCTGGCTAATGCACCGGCCTGCCAACCAATGTCGACGACCGGTAACTTAATTCTTGAAGTATCGACCATCTGCCGAATGATCTTCGTGACTACCGGGGTAAACATACCAATGATCCAAGAAAAGCCGGTGAGACCAACCCCCGCGTAGATCCCCGATTGAACGGCCTTCTTAAAGGGTAACCGCAGGCAAAGGGCGATTACAAAAATCATGATGGGAACCACGATCGTTGCGCCAAAGGCCTTAAAAAAATGATTAACAAATTCAAGCAAATAAACCACTTCTTCTCTTCTGAATAGTTGATTATAATCCGATGGATGATCATCGATGCCTCAATCATAGCTTTAAATCACAGAACGCGCTATAGCAAAGGCACTATAACAAAAATAATAGTAATAAGTCATTAATCGTAAAGGGGGTGGCATTCTTGCAAGAGCTTGATTGGTGTTTGCGAATGTTACTAGCAGCATTTTGTGGTGGCATCATTGGCTTTGAGCGGAAAAGTAAGGCTAAAAATGCTGGGATCCGAACCCACGCACTAATTGCCCTGGGGGCGGCCCTGGTAATGATCGTCTCTAAGTACGGTTTCTTTGACCTACTTAAGATTACCCATGATAATTGGGCGGTCGACCCCTCGCGGATTGCTGCCCAGGTCGTTAGCGGGATCGGTTTCCTTGGTGCGGGGACAATTATTAACCGTCACGACCAGATTATCGATGGCCTGACCACCGTCGCCGGAATCTGGGTGACCGGTGCAATTGGACTCGCCTACGGTAGTGGCCTGTATAGCATCGGAGTTATTGGGACCGCCTGTGTCCTATTGGCCGAAGTTCTCGGAAAGTACATTGATCAGTTTGCCCTTCACCAGGGCCGGGGCTTTTCGTGTTTTATCCTATTAGACGGGACCACTGACCAACTTCGCGCGGTCATTGATCACTTAAACCAGCGGTACTTTAAAGCACCACTGAAGTACACCATTTATAACTATAAGGATGGCAAGGTCACCTGTCGCTTGTTTGGTGAGTTACGTCCACAAATCCGGCCTGAAAATATCTTTGAAGACCTCGTATGGATAACGTTAAAACTGTTGAATTAGAATAGTTAGCTTGCTAGTTCGCTTTTTGAAACACGGCAAGCCTGTAAAAAGTACAAAGAGGCCTTTAGTGTTTGGATTTTCCAAATGCTAAAGGCCTCTTTGTGTACTGCGTTACATCATTTTTAACTATATCTAGTATTATAGTACGGTTCCCCTTTTAACTTACTCGGAAGTAGCTCATAAATGTGGTATCCTAAGGGGCATCATAATCAACCGATTATTGGAGTGTTTTAATGAGACGTTATCAGTTTCTTACCAATCTATACCTATTGATTTGCGCCCTTAGCATTGGCGCCCTGACTGGTCTATACTTAAATGTCATTAATTTTGTTATCCACCTTGTGTGGAAGAGTTTGCCAACCTGGCTCAGCATTCCAGCTGAATGGCAGGCCGTTGCGATTATCATGCCAAGTAGTATTTTAATCGGGCTAGCGCAAAAGTACGTTGGGGCCTACCCACTAACCATTGCCCAGATATTGGGCGAAGTTCGCGTTCAGGGGCATTTTTCCTACCAAAACTGGTGGAAAATTCTTTTTATGGCGCTCCTGATCCTTGGTGCCGGTGCCAGCATCGGTCCGGAAGCGAGCGCCAGTGGGCTGGTAGCGGGGATGGTCTATTGGTTGGGGAGTCGGTACAAATTGCTTCGTGACCAGGCCCCCGTTAACTCCGCTAAGTCCCTTGCTAGTCAACTACAGGCAATCATTTTTACCCGGCTGAGCCACGGTCAGCAATTAAGGCCCATTAGTACCTACTTTTCAAGTCGCCGGCAACGCCAGGCCTTTTATTTGGGATGGACCCTGGTCGGACTGGTCGGTTTCTTTTCTTACTTTCACTTTTTCCCCCAGGAAGGGGTAATTGGCTTCCACCATCCCCCACTCCACTGGCAGTGGCAGGCGATCCTTGTGGTGGTCCCAGCACTCGTTGTTGGTTGGGGCAGTGGCTTTGGCTTCGTTAAGGTCAGCCGCATCAGTGAACGGTGGCTGGGTGATACTAAGTGGCCCCTGCTTAAGGCGATCGGCGGTGGCCTCTTATTAGGCCTTGGAGCACGCTTTAGCCCTGCCGTCCTCTTCTCCGGTGAGTTTAACATCGTACCGTTTGCCCACCATTCATTAGCAATGAGTCCCCTGTTCTTGATCACCCTTGCGATAGTAAAGACGGTTGTAACCAACTTTGGTTTTGCCTTAGGCTGGCGTGGGGGAACTATTTTCCCGGCAATTTTTAGTAGTCTCGCAACTGGCGCGGCCCTTGCCCAGGCCTTCCCCTGGATGCCCCGCTTAACTGCAACCCTAGTCGTGGCGACAGCCATTACAATTATCTTGGAAAAGCCATTGGTTAGTGCGGCAATTTTAATTCTGCTACTGCCAATCCAGTTAAGTCCCTTCATTATTCTGACTTGCTTCGCTACCAACTGGCTAGTAGATAAGCACCCCCAGTTAAAGCCTTAACAGATCCCTGCAATGTGACATTTTCGCCTTATTTGGTGTCAACCACTACTGACTAAAGCCAGTGGCTTGTGAGCTAAAAATTCCAGCGGATTTTAGACCACAATTTACATAGATACAGACAACTTGCTTGACCAACAATAGTTATAATCAAGTAGTGGTTGTCTAATTGCCAATGTCTTTTATGTCCCCAGGTTACCATAGGGACAATTATGATTACGCTAGCTTAGTAATTCCCTTATCAAGAATGTTATTAGCAGCGTTCCAATTACGAATATGGTGAGCTCCACAGTTTGGACACGTCCATTTTCGATCAGCTAATGTTAGCTTCTTAGCATTATTAGCTCCCATAACAAAGCCACAATCATTGCAAATTTGAGTGGTATTCTTAAGATCAACAGTTACAAACTGACAATTATATAAATCGACTTTATAAGCTCGCATCTCAAGAAAAGATCGCCAGCCAACATCATTAATGCTAAGCGCTAAAGCATGATTTTTGAGCATATTCTTACTACGTAACTCCTCAGCTACTACTAAATCGTGATTCTTGATTAGTGTAGTAGAGACCTGTTGGAGAAAATTATTTCGTTGCTTCATTACTTTATCATGAAGTTTAGCAACTAATAAACGTTGTTTTTGATAGTTTTTACTATCCCGTAAGGAACGCTGTTCTTTTTTAGCAGGCGTTAACGCCTAGATAGTGTACGCTGCTCTTTAGCTAATTTCTCCTTAATGGTGCGGTAATAGTGAGGATTGGAAACAGTGTGTCCTTGACTATCGGTTAAGAAATTATCGGTATTAAGGTCAATCCCGATGTGGCCCTGATTAGCTCTTTTAGCCTAGACAAAAGGAACATCTGACGCCAACTACATGGAAATGTAGAACCGATCAGCGGCATCCTTAGTTAGGGTAACGGTTCCGATTCTAATTTCACTATTACGGTTTAGTAAGCGACTTTGCGATCCAGTAACTCTCAAGCGCCCAATTTTAGGCACTTTGACATGGCCATTATCAATAAAACAGATGGTACCATTAGTCAGTAAAGCCCTTTGTTGGCCTGGATACTGGCAATTAGTTTGGTAGCGCCAACAATAGCTTTTCCGGTGAAATTTCGGAACCCCAGCAGTATGTACCTTTCGAAAAGCACGCCAAGCCTTCCGGTAGTTCTGAATGGCATTGGCCTTTGTTAAGCTATCAATTCGTCTATCTTCCAGAAATTGAAAATGATTGGACATTTGCTTGGCGTTTTGGCGCAACACTAGTTGTTTGATACGATCTTGGACAGTATCAATTGGAAATTTAACCCTTCTAAGTTGCATAAGTTCTTGACCGATAGCGATCATTTCGTTATAGACAAAACGACTGGCGTCACTGTTAACTTTAATCAACTTTTTTGTTGGTCACTGGGATAGCAACGCATCTTAAGACCGTAGTGATACTGCATTCTTGACATTGACTTCATATTATTTCACCTCTTTACCTGTTATACTTGTATTGCATCATATGCCAATGACTATAAATATGGAGACAATTAGAATGAACGAAGAAAAAAATAAAAGGTGCAATATATACCAGAAGATATATCTATAATTTTCATTTTCACTTAATCTGGGTAACTAAGTATCGTCACAAGACCTTCATCACTGAAAAGCTTATTAATGAAGTGAAAGAAATTTTACGACAAACAGCGCAGGACAACCAGATAATCATCGAAAAGATGAAAGTAATGCCAGACCATGTACATATGCTAATTAGTTTTCCACCTAGTAAAGCGGCAACGAGTGCCATCAAAGCCCTCAAAGGTCGAAGTGCCTTTATTTTTCTCAAAAGACATCCAGAGATTAGAAAATCTCGATATTGGGGTGGACATCTTTGGTCACCTAGTTACTACATGAGTACTTTAGGAAATATGAGCAAAGAAGTAGTAGAAAAATATATCAACGATCAGAAATACAATGAAAGAAATAAGAAAAGCCCCTTACGGTGGAGCGGCTCAAGTGATGCCTATCCATCCCATGACTAAAGTCACGGAATTTTCGGTAAACATCATTAAAATATTGGTAACCACAGCACACGATAAAGGCAGGTCGAATTACAGTGATTCATAACATTCGCACGGTTTCCAATTACATTGAAGAAATCGAACAGTTGATTAACAATAAGAATCATAATTACTACTTTCGGGGGCAAGATGACGCCTTTTCGAACACATTGCCATCAATCTTTCGGAGCCGGAAACTGTTAGACAACGAAGACAACATGTTTAATGACTTCCTAATGACTGACCCCCAGTTATTTGAAAAGTGCCGTACTAACTTTGAACGAATGGCCTTAATGGAACACTACCACCTCCCGACCCGCTTACTTGACGTAACTACCAACCCCTTAATCGCCCTTTTCTTTGCGGTTAAGGGGGGGCAGGGAAATGGGGAGGTATACATCTATAAGGACCAGCCGAACCGCAATAAACTCGCCCAAATGCTCGACCAGCGTGGGTGGCACTACCTCATCGCCGAATACGAAAGTAAGAGTCGTTTAACTAGCCACAGTTACTTTAAGAAAAATGCCTTTAGTAACGAAATGCAGCTCGAATCTTCCCTCGCCCGTCAATCGATGGCCGATAAGAGTGCCTTCTTCCAAACAATAAAAAACTTCTACAAGGCAGATAATGATTATATTGCCCAGGAGCATAAGTTGTGGAGCCATAGTTACGCGAGCTATTTTGATGACCAAGATCCGAGCTACTTTGCTGACTTTAAGCATGACCTGCAGACCTTGCCCTTCCTCCGCCTCTTTGAAGAAGCCAAACGCGACATCCCGAGTTTTGCTAACAAGCTCAACCCCCTGGAGCTAATTGTCCCCAAGATTGTTACGATCAAGCGGATGAGTCGGCGGATGGAGAACCAGCAGGGGCTGTTTCTCTTCGTTCCCTTCATCGGTGAAGAATATGACCAGTCTGTTGAAATTGATTATGCCGAAGTCGAGCGACGGACCCAACTGGCCATTGATATTCTGAGCCTCTATAATCCAGATAATCCGGACGACAAGGAGAAGTATATCATCCCGGCCAAGTATAAGCGGCCGATCTTAGATGAATTGGCCAAGTTAGGGATTGATTACAGTTTCATCTACCCAGAAGACCACGCCAAAAAGGCTGAAATGATCAGAGAAAAGTACCTTGGGCTATAACTAAAATACCTGTACTGATGCAGATTAAATTTCCGCATGAGTACAGGTGTTTTTTAGTTAGATTCTAAAACCTTGATCTGCCGCAAGTGACGATCAATCTTGCCTTGCTTTTGAAGGTGGGTTAGCTGACGCGATAGTGTTTCCGGACTGGTCCCCAAGTAAGAGGCCAGGTCCTTAAGCCTCAACGGCAGGGTCACGTTCATGCTCCCCTGGTCCACTACCAATTGCTTTAGGTACGCAGCCACCCGCTCTTCAATGTTGGGTAACCCCATTAACTGAGTTTGACGACGGAGAGCGTTAATCGTGGCCGCCTGACCCGCCAGTAGCTTCACAGCAACATCGTTATATTGTTGGATAAGACCGATAAAGTCAGCCCGTTGTAAAATACAGATGTCACTGGGAGCTGTCATTTCCACATAACTATCCTTGTTGCTTGCCCCTAATAGCCAAGTTTCACCAACATAGTCCCCCGTTGTTAGGGGGCGCTGGACTTGTTCATCGCCAGTTTGACTTAGTTGGTATAGTCGACCGTGGCCACTTTTTACAATCACCAACCGGTTACTGTTGTCAGGACTTGCAACAACCGTCCCCCGTTCAACATGCTGGTGGTGAACGAGTCGTTCAATTCGGCGCTGCTGGTCAATATCAAGTTGGTTAAAAAGTGGTACTAGCTGCACACAAAGTTCTTCTGCCATTTGAAACTCCCCCGCGGCTTAAAAGTCATCGTCATCTTCTTCAGTATACAACCCGGTGCGCAGTTCGTGGCCTAAGAAGCGCTGGGTGAGGGCAATTTGGTCCTTAATCCACGCTAACAAGGAGCTTAAGTTAGCGCCTAATTCCGGCCAATCTTCTTTTTGGGCCAGGCTAATTGCTTTGGTAATAAACAGGGTCTGGGTATCGAAATCCTTAACTAGGTTAAACAGCTGGTCTGCACCGGCATCATACTTAGCGGCCCCGTTCTCTTCCAACATTGTGTATTCCTTAAATTGGGCAATCGTTGTGGGAATGCTTTCGCCGTTGTTAACCAGCAACCGGTTAAGACAGTTAAAGGTGGCTTGCTCGTGAACAATCCATTGGTCAGCGTACTGGTCTAACAGCAAGGCCGCCGGACCCTGGGCGAACAACTTAGCTTGGCTAATCTTAAGCGTGTGAATCAGTAGGTTGGCGATAATGTGACCAGTCATTGCCCCAGCCGTTGGCGTGTGGTGGTCAACATCGCTTTGCTTTAATTCTTGTTCATACCGTTCTTGACTTGTCATTTTAGATCTCCTTTTCCTTGACTCCTTGAACCGTGTACCCCATTTTTTCGATGTTCGCTTGCACGACTTTCGGGTCTGCTTTGACCGGATCAAGGGTAAATTTCACCTTGCCCGCGTTAAAAAGCACTTTCACATCGGCCGTACCATCGACTGCTTCCACGCTCTTTTGAATTTTAGTTAAACACGATGGACACGTTAATCCACCAAGTTTCATCATTACTTTTTCCATTTTGGCTCACTTCCTTACATGCTCGATTCTACCTTGGCTACTCGTTTAATAAATTGATGATGGTCAACTTTTGGCAAATATTTAATGAGGCGCATACTATTTAGGATCACGATTAAGATACTAAGTTCGTGGATCAACATTCCCGACGCCATTTCGATATAGCCAACGAAGAGGCCAATAAACAATAGCAAAACAGTCAGTAAAGCAATAATGATGTTTTCGTTCATATTCTTCATGGTTTGCTTTGCTAGCTGCACGCCGGCAGCTAAACCAGCGAGGTCAGATTTGACTAGTACGAGGTCGGCAACATCCATCGCCACGTCGGTTCCCGACCCCATTGCGATCGCCACATCGGCCGCAGATAGTGCTGGACTATCATTAATGCCATCCCCCACAAAGGCCACCCGGTGTCCCTGGTGACGTTCATTTTCAATAAACTGGGCCTTATCCTTAGGAAGCATTGCAGCATGGTATTCATCAATTGGTAGGTTTGTAGCAATTTGTGCTGCCGTTCCCACATTATCACCGGTTAGCATTACTAAGCGGCGGATCCCGAGACTCTTTAGTTGGCGTAAGGCAGCGGTGGCCTGGGGACGCAGCTGGTCTTGGATGGCGAAGATGGCCAGTGCGGTCAGGTCGGCACTAGCAAAAATAACCACCGATTTGCCGGCCTGCGCTAACCGCCGCACCGCATCATCGAGGGCGTCATCAGTGTCAACCTTGCTTTTGATCAAATCCAGGTTACCAAGGAAATACTGCTGACCGGCGACCTGTGCCTGAATTCCCCGCCCTTTGAACGTCTGGACAGCGGTTGGGTGCAGATTATGACTAGTGGTTAGCTGCGTGATTGCTTGGGCCAAGGGGTGGTCAGACTGTTGCTCAATTGCCACTGCCTGATCAATAACTGCCTGGCGGTCCCCCCTTAGTACTTGAATCGTTTTTACCGTGGGTTGACCCTGGGTCAGAGTGCCGGTTTTATCAAAGGCCACCGTATCAACCCGGTGTAAACGGTCCATTACGTCTGATCCCTTAAACAGGATCCCCCGGCGGGCACCGTTACCGATTCCCGCTACAGTTGAAGATGGCACACCGATTACCAGGGCACCAGGACATCCCAGAACCATCACGGTAATTGCTAGACGAAAGTCGCGGGTTACCAAGCCAACAATGATTGCCACTACCAGCACTAAGGGCGTGTAGTATTGGGAAAACTTATCAATAAATCGTTGGGTCTTGGTTTTGGAATCCTGGGCCGTTTCCACCAGGTCGATAATCTGACCAAAGGTGGTCTCGTCCCCGGCCGCCGTTGTTTTCACGGTTACCGTACCGTTTTCAAGAATTGTCCCAGCAAAGACGTCGTCCCCTGCTTTCTTGCGTACCAAACGGGATTCACCAGTAATGCTGGCTTCGTTTACCAAGGCGGTTCCAGTAAGGACAACTCCATCAACTGGGACCTGGCTACCAGTTTTGATTAAGACTTTAGTTCCCGGGTCAAGAAAGTCAACATCTTCCTGGTGGGTACTACCATCATCACCAACGACAACGGCGGTTTGCGGTGCTAATTCCGCTAGTTGTTTGACCGCCGACCGGGTCTTTTGCAAGGTTAAGTCTTCAAGAACTTCCCCACCAATGAACAACCAGGTAACGATCGCCGCTTCGTTGTATTCACCAATGATAAACGCACCAATAACGGCCAGGCTAACGAGGACGTCAATGGAAATCAACCGGACCTGCAAGGTTGAAATCGCGGTTAACAAGATTGGCAATAGACCGATCACACCGGCAATCGCCATCAGGATCTGGTAGGTTAGCAGCGATTGGATACTAAACCGTGCTGCCTCAGCACTCAAGATGAGGATCGTTATCAGTAAAACGAGTGGCTTGCGGTGCTGTGTAAAAAACTGCTGAATTTTGACCATAAATAGCTCCTCCTTCACTATCACAGTATAGGAGAAGACCGTGAAGGATAACTTGACGATAATCAAGTTTACCAAAATAATATCAACTTAAACACGGCACAAAACGACCACCCGTACAGAAGCGGGTGGCCGTTTTCACTTAGCTGAGTTTTTCGTATAGCGGTATTAGCTCATTAATCACCGCAACAATATAGTCTTCCATGCTAGGAACTTCATCGCGCCCCCGGAAGGCAAACTTTCCTAGAAGAAAGCTCGTCTGTTGGGCCTGACAGTTAAACTCAGCTTGCCGTTGCGGGTCAGCAAGATAATCTCTTAGCGATAGGTGATCAACAAACTCCATCTCATCTTTATCCCAGAGGTACCAATGGCTTACGTCCACTTCCTTTGACCATGCCGGCACCTGGCCCAGCAACTGGTTGTACTGGTCCGGGCTGCCTTGCCGCTGCTCGCTCTTGTAGTGTTGAAACATCAGGTAAACTTGAAACTGTTTCTTATCCAACATGACACCGATACAGGGGTTGTGGTCGGCTAACGTGGCCAGTCGATACGATGCCCAGTAGTGGTCACGAAGGTTCCAGCCGTTGGTCCAACTTTCGACATGAACCTTCGCAAACCGTCCAGCGGGCAACTGTTTAGCAACCATTTGATTAACCTGTTTCCAGACTTGCCAAACCGCCTTGAACTGAGCTTTTAAGCTAGCCACTTCTTCTGGCGTGTGAGTGACCTTTAGCTTTTTAAATGAGAATTCCGGTTGGTCAAAAATTGCAAACATTTCAGCGGTTAATGCGGTCATTGGGATCGGTCCTTTCTGTTGACTAATTACTTACGGTCATTCAAGCGCTGATTAATACGGTTAACATCATTACCCTGGTTTAACCGCATTAACCCCCAAATAATTAGGTAGATTACAATTACCATTATTAAAGTAATTAGGTCAAAATGCCAATGATTAATCCACACCATCACCGCAACCAACCCACAAGTGATCGCAAAATGAACCAATAAGGCGATTGAATACCCGAGCTCAAAGTTGAAGACTAAACTAGCAATTCCAATTAATCCTGAAATAACCAAGATGCTGGCCGTATTAAGCATGGTTGGCACTGTCGACTGGATTCGTAAGCTTAAAACAATTAAGTAGGCTACTGCACCGTAACCTGCTCCTGCACAAAAACGTTTTAAAAAAAGTCGCATTCAATTCACCTACAATCCTAAATATTCCTTTATTACCGGTACGTACCGCCGGCTAATTGATGTTTTAATATTCGGCCCCAGCCTGGCAATCATTGTGCCAGAAAAGCCATTTTCAACCGACTGCAGGTAATCCATGTTTATAATAGCGTACCGCGAAACTTGGATGAATTTGGGATCGGTTAAGCGCTCTTGAATCTCCTTGAGCCGGCCGGTGGTTTTGATTGCTCGGCCCTTAGTGTAAAAGGTTAGTTCCCGCTGGTTAACCTCTACCATCAGCAAGTCGACTGTCTTAATAATTAGAAATTGGTCAGCGGTCTTAATGGGGATCGTTGGCACCGGTCCTTGCCTAAATTCTGCTAAATAGTCCATTAACCGGTTAACCCTAGTAGTACGCGACTTACTAAGAACTCGTACTTCGATATCATCGTCTTTGACCCTATTAGATTGCTGGTAAGTAATTTTCAATATCCCAGCCCCTTTGACTTAATTTCGTTTATATTTTAGCCGATTGATCACCACGTATGCAATTAGACCCACTAATGATGCAACGAAAACGAGCCATAAGTTATTACCAATCGATAGTAAATGGTCATTGATACTTATCTTAATCCCCAAAAATTTAGTAAACTCATCCCGCATTGTCTCGGGAATATCACTAGTCACGTAATGGTCCATTAAAATTCCGCGGTATGAAGCTGCAACATAGGCTCCGGGAAATAATTTAATAAATCGCTGTGCCCCATCGGAAAGCAGCCCCATGGGCATATATGTGGCCACCATAAATCCCATTAACGTTCCAATTAGGGTAGCAATTCGGCTATAGGTAGTATGGGTGTTAATAAATTAAACAATTACTAAACTAAACATCGTTGCAAAAGCCGTGTTAACAATTGTCACTACTAGTAATGAGAGAAGCATATTAGCAGTGACAATTAGTTTATCCTGTAAATTGAAGTACATCACCGTAATTGCAAAAACGACCACCTGCATGATAAAGCTGACCAGGGCAGTACTCAAAAAGTACGATAATGAGATCCTTAGTGGTGACATTGCCGTCATCCGAAAATCCCAGGTAACGTTGTTACTGCGATCACTAACCAGTTGTCCCATCACAGCAAAGGCAGTTGTGATCCCGGTAATTGCTAGGATTCCCCCCAACCATCCATGCATCAAGCATGGGGGTAATATTTTTAACGTTATTCCATGACGATGATAAATTCTTTTGAAGGAAGCAAATATAAATAAAAAAGGAAATCAGGGCCCCAATCAATGACATTACGACCCCGGTGTGGTTTCTAAAATAAAGTTTAATGTTTCGTTGTGCTAATGCTAGCATTATTGGAGCTCCTTTCCGGTGATTGCGATAAAGGCATCATTTAGTGCCCCTTCTCGATACTCAAAGGTTAACAGTTTATCTTTATAATGTTCAATTAGTTTAATTGCCGCCAGTGAGTCGACATCGCTAAATAGGTAGCTCTTACTGGCAACCCGATGTCCGCCATCAAGTTGGGGGTCCTTAGTAAAGACTAACTTTAATTCAGTCTGGGCATACTTTCGACGTAGCTCATCAGCGGAACCCTGTGCTAAAACGTGCCCGTTTTCTAGTACATAGATTAAATCTGCTTCATTGGCCTCCTCAAGGTAATGCGTAGTTAGAAAAATAGTCAATTTTTGCTCTTTTTGTAGTTTTTTTAGCAGTGTCCAAATTACATTCCGTGTTTGAATATCTAACCCCATTGTTGGCTCATCCAGGAAAAGTAGATCCGGGTGGTTAAGTAGTGCCCGGGCAATATCAACTCGTCGCTTTTGCCCCCCGGAAAGCGTTCCGTAGCGCTGGTTAGTATACTTAGTTAACCCGATTAATTTAATCAATTCTGTGATCCAATTATGATCGACGTTGCGATCCATCTTGGCACGACTTACTAAGTTCTCCATCACCGTCAAATTGGCGTCTAGGATACTGGATTGAAACACGATCCCGGTTTTTAACCCACTTGCGTAGGAAATTACGCCGGAAGTCGGCTTTAAAAGGCCCGTGAGCATCTTCATGGTCGTTGATTTACCAGCGCCATTGGTTCCAAGGTACGCTACTAGCGCACCTTGGGGAATTACAATGTTTAAATTGTCAATGGCGGTTTTGGGTCCGTATTTTTTCGTCAACCCTTGTGTTGTTATTAACATTTCTCTCACCTCTTGGCATTATTTAACAACAATGTCGTGACGAATGGGATAAATTACGGGTCAGTGGTAATTATCGTGGTACCAAATGCAAAAAAATAACGCTGAGTTTCGACATGACCTACTTCTCTATGAGCACTTGTCAAGTATTAAAAGAACCACTAAGTAGATAAAATCATTATCTTAACCTAGTGGTTCATTTTTTAATAATGGTACTTAAGAAAGTTAGCAATTCCCCGGTTGGGCCCGTGACTGGCATGCTGCCAATCAACAAACTCCGGGTACAACCGTTGGCGGTCCTCTGGGGACAAACTTTGCCACACCGCAACGTCATTAGCTCCCCGGACCACGTCAACAAACCGGCTGGCCGGTGGTGCAGGATACGCCCGCTTTGCCCGCCGCCGAATTAAAGAATCGGCGGGCTGGTGAACGTCTAAGCGCTGGTGAGTTTTTCGTAGCCAGGGGTACACGAAGTATTGGCCATGTGGCACCCCGTAATTAAAGGACTCCGTGTTGGCAATTACCGCTAGCTGGGCCAGTGCATATGCCGTTGGCGCGCTGATGACCTGATTAGTCGGCCCAACTCGGTACTGGTCCCATTCACTCACAAAGGCCCCCGTATCAATATTAACGATCAGTTCGATCATCCGAGCCGGGTTCCGGGTTAGCCGCCATGAATTGCGGAGTAACTGGACCTTCATATTCCGTGGGTAGTCAAACTGTCCTGGGCAGCGATTATGGTAACGACTACTGGTTTGGTAATCTAGTCTTAACCGGTAAGTACGGGTGAAGGCCAACAATTTCTGGTAGTCACTAACCCCCGGAAATGCGCGAATGGCATTCAAGTAAAATAGGTCGAGGTAGCTACGAAAGAGGTGCAGGTGGTGGCCAAGCTCATCTTGTCTAAGGCCGGCATTGGTCCGGTATTCTCGTATAACTAACTGCCGGAAAGCCGCAAAGAAGGGGTCAACTGGTGCGAGCTTTAGCTGACGCAGCCGCGGTGTGATTTGCAAAAAGCCGTTATCATCTACTCTAGCTTGAAAAATATCACGGAGAACTTGTTGCAATCGGTCACGTGGCGGCCCGGGTCGGCTAATAATTTGTTGTAACTCTTGGTTAATAATCGTCATTTATAACACCCCACAAAATGTGCACTTCTCCTCACATTTAATCATTCTCGTTCCACTTTTAAAGCGCTACAATCTGGTTGAAATAAGGAAAGGGAGTACCGTTAACATGCCAATTAAATTTCATCAAGATAGCCACGAATTCCACTTATATAATGACCAAATCAGCTACATTATCAAGGTACTACGCAACGACCAGCTTGGCCAGCTTTACTTTGGTCGTCGTGTCCCAGATCGGGCCGACCACTCCTACCTTGTCGAAAACGGCTACCGACCGATGATGAGCTATGTTTATGATAACGACTACGATTTTTCGCTGGGCAATGTCAAACAAGAGTACCCTGCGTATGGGACGACGGACTACCGGATGCCAGCAGTCGAAATCAAACAGCCAAACGGCAGTACCATAACCAACTTTCGTTACCAGTCCCACCGGATCTACGATGGGAAACCTAAACTAGCCGGTCTTCCCGCAACCTATGTTGAAGATGCTCGTGAAGCCACCACCCTTGAGATCCTGCTTCATGATGACGTGCTTGACGTGGACTTAACGCTTATCTATACGATTTTCGCCCACCGCAACACGATTGCCCGCAGCGCCCGCTTTGCTAACCATGGCAGCCAAGCCTACCAGCTAACGACCGCTATGAGTCTCAACCTCGACCTTCCTGATGACGACTACGACTGGATGCAATTCTCGGGTGCGTGGGGCCGGGAACGCCAGCTAAAGACAAGTCACCTCCGCCCCGGGATTCAGTCGGTTGGTAGTACCCGTGGTGCTTCTAGTCACATGCAAAATCCCTTTGTCATCCTCAAGCGGCCACACACGGATGAGTTTCAGGGTGAGGCGTACGGCTTTTCACTCGTCTACAGTGGCAACTTTTTAGCCCAAGCCCAAGTCGATGCCTATAAGGTTACCCGCGTGCAATTAGGGATCAACCCCTTCCATTTCTCCTGGAAACTGGCACCTAATCAGACATTTCAGACGCCAGAAGCTGTGATGGTTTATACCAGTACTGGCCTTAACCAACTCAGCCAGACCTACCACCGGCTCTACCAGGAACGTCTAGCCCGGGGGTATTGGCGCGACCGGCCTCGACCGATCCTGGTCAACAACTGGGAAGCCACCTACTTTGACTTTACGGAAGACAAGCTCGCCAACCTTGCTAAGCAGGCGCAAAAGCTTGGCATCGAGCTCTTCGTCCTTGATGACGGCTGGTTTGGTAAACGAACCAAGGAAAACGCGGGGCTCGGTGACTGGTGGGTTAACCGGGACCGCCTGCCAAACGGCATCAGCGGATTAGCTGACCAGGTTCACCGGTTGGGGATGATGTTCGGTCTCTGGTTTGAGCCCGAAATGACCAATCAGGATAGTGACCTTTACCGGAACCACCCCGACTACATCATTCAGACCCCTGACCGCCACTCTTCACAAGGGCGCCGGCAATACGTCCTTGATTTCTCCCGCCCAGAAGTTGTTGACTACGTTCACGACCTGATAGCAAAGGTTTTACGTAACGGTCACGTTGATTATGTCAAATGGGATATGAACCGTAACATTACGGAATGTTTCTCCTCAGCTTACCCAGCTGACCAGCAAGGCGAAATCTTCCACCGTTACATTCTCGGGGTCTACCACCTCTATGAGCAATTAATCCAGGAGTTCCCCAAGACCCTCTTTGAGTCTTGTGCCTCTGGTGGTGGCCGGTTTGACGCGGGGATGCTGTACTATGCTCCCCAAGCTTGGACTAGTGACGATTCTGACGCCATCGAGCGCCTTAAGATCCAGACGGGGACTTCATATTGTTACCCAACCAGTGCAATGGGTGCCCACGTTTCCGTTTGCCCCAACGAACAGGTTAACCGAAACACCCCACTAAAGACCCGTGGTGACGTTGCCTTCTTTGGTGACCTGGGTTACGAACTTGACCTTACCAAGCTAAGCCCAGATGAACTTGCGCAAATCACTGGTCAGATTAAGTTAATGAAGCGTTACCGGACGCTCTTTCAATACGGTCGTTTTTACCGGCTGAAGAGCCCGTTTGACGGTAACATTACTGCTTGGTTAGTGGTGGCTCCTGACCAGCAGCACGCCATTATGGGTTACTTTAAGGTCCTTAATGATGTTAACGCTGCGTACCGAATCCAGCGTATTCCGGGCCTTGATCCTGAACAAAAATACCACGTTTTTGAAGAAGCTGGTACCGAATGTGGAACATTCACTGGTAGTGAATTGGCCAACATCGGTCTGGTTACCTCAGATGCCGAATCTGAGCAATCCGCCGCTACTCGTGACGTCCCTGACTTCTACAGTCGCCTGTTTATCCTGGAAGCACAGAAAGAATGAGGTAAAACTATGTATTTATTTAAGCGAATTACCATGGCCTTTTGTGGGGTAATCCTTTGCGGCTTCTGCGTTGGTATGCTGCAAAAAGCCAACCTCGGTGTTGACCCATTTACTTGTTTTGTGACTGGGATTGCTAATATCTTCAGTTCGACTTACTCTACCTTCTACCTGATCCTAACGGGGATCCTTTTAGGGGTAGTTCTAATACTCAAAAAACACTACATCGGGATCGCAACCGTGATTAACCTCTTCTTGACGGGGTTGGCGGCTGATGCCATGCACCACCTGCTAGACGTTTTGGTACCCACCCCTGGCCTTGCTATGCGGTGTGGCTTAATGCTAGTGGCAATTGTCTGCACATGTTTTGCTGCGGCCCTTTACTTTACCGCCGACCTCGGTGTCTCCGCTTATGACGCAATTGCCTTGATCGCCGCCTATAAGTACCGACTCTTGCCGTTTAAGTACTGCCGGATCATCACCGACGGACTGTGTGTCCTAACGGGCTTTCTCTTTAACGTCACCCTTGGGGTGGGCACCGTTATTACGGCCCTCTTCATGGGCCCACTTACCCAGTGGTTCCGCACCCACTTTGCCGAACCCCTCCTCGCTCATAACCAACATTCCGTAGCCTAGAGCTAAAAAAGCTGGATAAACGGCCGTGACATAATTCCCCACCAGGTACAGTGCAGGACGCAAAGGGCCTTATCCAGCTTGTATTTTTAACGAAAATAAGTAAAGACCGGATGAGTCGGCTAACCAATTCATCCGGTCTTTTAACATGATTATTTACCAGCTTGTCGATTTTGTGCTAGGGTCTGCTGCCGGTAGTCACGTGGCGTCATCCCATAGGTTTGTTTAAACCGCCGGGCAAAGGAATTCGCATGGCCATAACCACATTGTTCCGCCACCTCTTCAACCGTCAGTGGGGATGATTCAAGGAGGTGGCGGGCCTTGGTAATTCGGAAGTTGCGAATATACTGCCCCGGCGTTAAGTCCGTTACCTGCTTAAAAAGCATACTAAGGTAGCTCCGGTCCAGGTTAACCGCCTGTGCTAGTTGGTCAACTGACGCTTCAGCGACATGCTGTGCTAGGTAGGCAATTGCCCGGTCGACGTAAGGGTTCCTTTCTGGTGACCGCTGACCAGTAACCAGGGTCGAGTCCGTAATTAGGCTCAAGAAGTGTAACAAATTGCTGGCAGCCATTAACTTGGCTGACGTGTCTGTTAAGGGGCGTTGGATAATTTGGTTGACACAATTTGCAAGCTCATAGTAATGATCATTGTTAAAGACGGGAGTCTGCTCAGAGATTGCCAGCTGCCTAATTAGTTCACGAGCGTAGCCGCCAGTAAAACCTAGCCAGATATAGGACCAGGGAGTTACTTGGTCGGCGATGTAGTAAGTCTGGTAGTTAGGCTCAATGAAAAAGCCCTGCCCAGAATGCAGATGGTAGTCAACCCCATTGACACGGAAGGTCCCGGAACCAGCGAGAATATAGTGGATGAGGTAGTAAGGGCGGACCGCCGGACCAAAGCGGTGGCCCGCCATCGTGTCTGACCGACCCACCGACGTAATGCCCAGTTGGCTCCCCTTGGCAGGTGAGTAATCAAACGCAATTGCTTTTTCCATTTTTATCCCTCCCGATAACAACTTTCTCCTTAATTATAACTATGATATTGAAAAAAGGCAGCGGGTAATTAACCAAATATCCTGCCATATCAACCAAATATTGGTGTTATAGCAGGGTATCGTTATCTCTAAATGAATTCCCATAAATATTCATAGTGCGGAGTGGACAAGTTTCAATAACATGGGATACTATTTTTCAAAGCTGGCTTGGTGAACCTGGGCAAAGTAGCGCCCCTGGTCTGGAGCCAACCTGGGTTGATAATTCACAGAATTCAATTAACAAATATATCTTTAGTTCCACCGTGGCATGGGCTAATCAAGTTGTTGAACAGACACGTAGTCAGCGCTTAACGACTAAAGAATAACTGGCTATCAGGTACCATGCCTATGGCACGCTCGTCCTGTTTAACGATCTCCTCTTCGGCCAAATCGCGTTGCCGGTGAACCAGTTGGCAACTTTTGAATACCAACGAGTTCCACGGTTCCTAAAGGCGGCTTTACAAGGGACAAAACAATAAACGGCAGATTGCAATAAATAACTTGAACAAATTTAATGACGCAGATTAAGCAAGAAGATCTCAATTGGAGTTCGCCAGTTCAAACATTTGAGAGGCCGTGAATTCAGATACCAGTTAATCTGAATCAATTC
>DXAF01000050.1 GCA_019117185.1 Candidatus Limosilactobacillus intestinipullorum
GTAAGCACCGAATAACAACACGTATATATTTTCAACTTCAGGTCTCCTATACTGATTACAATAAATTCAGTTAGGAGACTTTTTATGGAAGAAAAACACGAAATCATTACACCTAATTTTGTTTCAAAGCCATCTACGACGGCCCCAATCTCTGCAACATATAAACATATTGCGGCTAAAGTAAAATTCAATGGGATTCATTTAACGATCTTCAAGGGTGTCAATCCGAAACTTGCCAGTGAATTGGTAAAGGTGTTGACCGAAAATGCTCATTAATTGGCACGCGCCTAGACATATCTATCTTGTTTGTGGGAAGACAGACCTTCGTAAAGGAATTGACGGTTTAGCGATAGTAATCGCTGAAAATTATGGCTTAGAATTATATGATGATTCACTCTTCCTTTTCTGCGGCTTTAGGAATGATCGTTTCAAGGGTTTATATTGGGACGGCGAAGGCTTTATCTTACTTTATAAACGCTATGAAAATGGTCATCTCAAATGGCCACGAACTTCCTCTGAAGCCCGCTTATTAAAGCGTCGGGAATTAGCCAACCTTTTGAAAGGCCTGAATCCTTTTCCGACGCCTAATGTTCATAAAGCCAAACCAGGTAATCTCTATTAAGGCTCTTTTTAAATTCCTCCACTTCTGATATAATTAATCAGAACTTATTAAGGACGGAGGTGACGAACCATGGATTACGAAAAGCAAAGTGCTGAACTTAAAAAGCAATTAGCCGCTGCGCAGCAGCAGATTGCCCAACAACAGCTGATTATCAAGGTATTACAGAACCAACTATTTGGGAAAAAAACTGAAGTTTTTAAGCAAGTAGTCTCAGGACAACAGTCATTGTTTAGCGACCAGCAACTCGCTGAGTTGGAAGATAGTGATCAAGAAACTATGGAAGTAATTACAGTAAAGCAAAAACAAGTGGTACGTCACCGTAAGGCTAAGCGGTCGGGTAAGCGTACCGCTCTTTTGAATTGTCTACCACAGGTAGATCAGGTAATTCCGCTAACGGACACGAAGTGTCCTTACTGTCAGGAAGAAATGTCTAAAATTGGTCAGCGCCTAGCAAGACGCGAAGCGACACTTAAACCGGCCGAACTATATTGCAAGAACTATTACCAAGAAAGCTATAAGTGCAATCATTGTCATCCAGATGGCAATGATTTAGTCATTAATAGTAAAGTACCGCAAGCAATTTTGCCACATAGCTATTTCTCAAGTAGTATCCTAGCGAAGATTAGTGAACTTAAATTTAATCTGGCTTTGCCATTTCATCGACAACTTAAACTGTGGTTGGCAATGGGAATGCCAGTTAACGACACGATAATCACTAAGAATATTATTAAGGTAAGTGAAAGCTACTTAATGCCTTTGTATAAGAAACTATGTGAATTAATTCGTTCAGAAGAAGTTATTCATATGGATGAGACACCCTTTCAAGTGTTAGAAGAACACAAAGCAAACTGTTATTTTTGGGCCACAAAGACGACCGCTGAATTCAGTCGTCATCCAATTAATGTCTTTCACTATGCCAATACACGTTCTGGCAAGGTTATTAAGGATATCGTGGGGAGTAATTATCAAGGGATTATAATGTGTGATGGCTATAGTGGTTATAGTAATCACCTCTATCCAAACGCTAAATTCGGATCTTGCTTGGTACATATTCGGCGTGAATTTATCAATATTATTAAGGCATTGCACAATCGCCCTGCTAAATCGTCGATAGCACAACAAGCAGTTTCATTATTAAGACCGCTTTTCCATATGGAAAAGCACTTAAAATATCACACTAAAGAAGAGAAGGCCGCAGAGCGAAGAAAAAGATTAAAGCCATTACTAGATTCCTTTTATGACTACATTAGTCAGGTAAAGCGACCACTCGGTAAACTAAGGAATGCCATTCAAAATGCCATAGCACTAAAGCTACGAGTTTATCGGATCTTTGAAAATGGCCAAGTCCCGTTAACTAACAATCCAGTGGAGCAAGCAATTCGGCCGTCAACACTAATTCGCAAGAACAGTCTGTTTGCGAAAAGTATTCGTGGTGCTCAGGCTAGTGCCGTATATTACACGATAGTTGGCACGGCTAAAATGAATCATTTGAATATTTACAAATACTTCAAGTATCTTTTTGATCACTTACCAAACCGTGAGAATAAAGATATTGAGGGCTTTTTGCCATGGGCAAAAGAAGTCCAGGCCCAATGTCATATATAAGAGAAGCAAGCGCCCTGCGTAACATCAAACTGTGCTACGCAGGGCGCTCTTTTTCAATACGTGTTGTTAGTCGGTGCTTACTTATAATCGTAACTTACTTTTTTGTAGGCTATTGAATTGCTATTCTACTAACTTTTTACAAACCCGGCGAAATAAAAATTACAGTTGGTACTGGTTTGACCAGTAGTCAACATAGTTGGTATTACCATCCTCGTCGGCACTGTAACGGTCAATGACCTGGAGCCGGTCACCACGGCTAATATCTTGCCGCAACGCACCCGAATTCTGGAAAGTTACATTGAAGCCGGAGTTTTGGCTATTATAAACGTTGGGGTAAACCTTCTGGACATCTGGACGCGCAACATCGTTGGCAACCTTGGTCCGGGTAATTTCTTGTCCCCGGCTGGCATCATACAAGATAACGTAGTGGTAAGGGCGACCAGCGGCCTGGTTGCTAGCGTGCCAACCACTTACCTGGAGGTTGCCATCACTGGTCCGCTGAATGCCATCAAGGTACCCAACGTTAGCGGTAAAGTTCTTGGGCGTAAAGAAGTTTTGGACGTAATTACCTTCCCCATTTTGCGCGTTATCTGAGTAACGAGCAACTACCTGGAGTGAGTGGCCATTCATCAGGGCCGCTTGTAGGGCCGCGTTATTAGCAATGTCAAAGTTGGCCGTAAAGCCGGAATTATTGGCATTGGCAATGCTTGAATAACGGTCAGCAACGTCAGCTCGCTGCGTAGTCGTCGCCTTAGTCCGGGCAACTTCCTTACCGGTCTGTGCATCTAATAGGATGATCCACTGGTTGGGATCAACGGTCGACAGGTCGGCCGCGTGCCAACCACTTACCTGAATTTGGTTGTTAACGATGTTAAAGGAATCCAGATAGGCCTGGTTGGCATTGAAGGCTTGCGGCGCGAACCAATAGTCAATCGCGTTGTTATTACCCGCCTGGTCATCGGTATAGCGACTAATGACCTGCAACTGGTCACCGCGTTGTAAGGCTGCCCGTAAGGCATCGTTCATTGCAAAGTCAGTACTGAAGCCGGACTGACCACTCTGGTAGACATCCCCATATACCTGGGCAACATCATTGCGGGAAGTGTTGTTAACCCGTTGACGGCTAATTTCCGAATTAGTAGTCTTATCAAAGAGGATGACGTAGTGGTAAGGACGGTTAACGCTTTGGTCCGCCGCGTGCCAACCTGCAACGTGAATTCCGTTGTTACTGAGGTTCATCGCATCCAGCGAAGCAACGTTCTTGTTTAAAACAACCCCATTAAAACGGTTATCAGTAAAGTCACTGTTCCCATCATTAGATGACGTATAGCGCATTAATACAACGATGTGGTGGCCATTTGCGATTGCGGTGGCCAATTGACCATTAATAGCAAAGTTAGCTGTAAAGCCAGAATCACCGGCATCGTAAATATCATTGTAAACATTAGCAACGTCGGTCCGGGTAACTGCCGCAACCTTTTGCCGGGCAATTTCTTGATTGCCGTTATCCTGGTCGAGTAAGATGACGTAGCGGTTGTTCTTACCCTCGCTATCATTATCGGCATACCAGCCAGAAACAACCAGGTTATTGTTACCATCAATACTTATACCGTCTAGGTTTGCGGCCTTGGTCTTCTTAACCCCACCGTAGTTGCTAAACATCCCAAAGTCAATTGTGGCATCGATATTGGTCCCGTTCCAATTATCAGTGTACTGCCAAGCACCGTAACCCCCGTTTTGAACCGTACTCCGGAAGTTCCCATAGGCAGCCACCCAGGTCCGGGCCTTGCCGACTGTCGAACTAACGTGGTACTGGTAGTCATAGTACAAACCGGTGTAGACCCCGTGGTTAGTAAAGCCCAGTGAGTCTAAGGTCTTCCAAAAGACATTCAAGTTATTAGCAATCCCCGCATACTGAGTTTGGGGAACTTGTTCGACGTCGGCAATCATCAGGGTATCATAGCCCAGGCCAATCCCCTTTGCCATCCGGGCAAATAGGGCCGCTTCCGATTGGGCTTCTTGGGCCGTCGTGAAGCGGACAAAGTGGTAGGCCGAAACGTTCATCCCAGCCTGGCTAGCCCGGGAGACTTGTTGCTGGGCATAGGTGTTTACCCACCCGGTACCTTCGGAGAGCTTAACAACCACGTTGTTAATCCCCTGGTTATGGTATTGCTGGTAGGTCGCAACGGAAATATTTGGCTGGTAGGCAGAAATATCCAAGGTATCGGTAGTCCCTAAGGTGTTGGAAGCCGCGTAAGCCGCCTGCGTGTGGGCACTGGCCTGGGTAACCGGAGCCACCGTTTGGCTGGCTACTTGGGTACTGTCCGTGCTGGCACTCGTCGAGCTTGTAGTCAATACCCCATCGGTAGTAGCCGCTTGGGTACTGGTAGTACCTACCTGGGCACTCGTTACCTGGTTACTTACCGGTGCCGCATCATCGGCTTGACCATTTACCGTGCCAAAAGCCAGGACCCCAAAGGCAACCGCTGCACAACACCACATCTTACCGCTCTTGTATAATTTAAACCGTTTCTTTAGATCCATGTTTACTCCTTTTGTTTAAAAACTTTCCTAAATATCACAAAAAATATTGTACTACCGACGGCACAAAAAAATCCCATTTGCAACGGGATTGTAAATAACTGTAACCTAATTTTCTTAATTAAGATGCTTAATGAAATCTGCGAGTGCTTCCTGCCAAGAAAGCGGGGTAAAACCGGTGGCCTTTACCTTGGCTAGACTCATAATCGAATGCCGGGGACGGTAAGCCTTTTGCGGGTATTCCGCCGACGTGACCGGCTGCACATCTACTGCTTGGTCTTTTAAGATTTCCCGGGCAAATTCATACCAGGAACAGGAACCATCATTGGATAGTTGGTAGTAGCCATACGGGATCTGGTGTTGAACTGCATAAAGCATAAATTCAGCCAGGGTCCGGGTCCAGGTCGGCCGCCCAACTTGGTCATCAACCACCGTCAACTTATCATGGTCCTTCGCCAAGCGGCGCATCGTGTAAACAAAGTTTTTACCATATTCACCAAAGACCCAGGAGGTCCGGATAATGTAGTACTTATCCATCACACTAGCGACAATCTGCTCCCCTGCTAACTTAGCCTTACCATATTCATTCTTCGGATTGGTTGGGGCATCAACTTCGTATTCACCAGCATTGGTGCCGTCGAAAACGTAGTCCGTACTGATATAGAAAAGGGTCGCACCGGCCTTTTGCGCTGCTTCAGCCACGTTTCTGGTCCCATCTTCGTTTACCCGCCAATTGAGGTCTTTTTTTTCATCTTCGGCAGGGTCAACCGCCGTAAAGGCCGCACAGTGAAAGACAATCCGGGGGTTCACCGCTGCAAAACGCTTATTAACCGCTGCCGCGTCCGTAATGTCCATTTGTTGCGCATCAAAGGCATCGTAAGCGACCCCTTGCGAATCCAAGAGGTGGCGGAGTTCCGTGCCCAGTTGACCATTGGCACCAGTAATTAAAATATCAGACATATAATTTCCTCCTAACGGGATATATCCCGTAAGCAAAAAGGGCCTCCTAAGTCCGGCATTACCGAACGCTAGTGGCCCTTTTTATACTACATAATTTACTTTAGCGCGGCCTTAGCCTTCAGTGGCTTCCACCAAGTTTCATTATCTTTGTACCAGTCAATCGTCTTCACGATCCCAGTATCAAAAGTGTATTCGGGCTTCCACCCCAGTTCCGTTTCAATCTTCGTTGGGTCAATGGCGTAACGCTTATCATGGCCCAGTCGATCCTTAACGTACTTGATGTGGTCTTCGGAAATCCCCAAGTTGTCGACAATTAAGTGAACGATTTCGTTATTGGTCCGTTCGTTGTGGCCACCAACGTTGTAGACCTCGCCGGGCTTACCATTCCGTAATACCAAGTCAATTGCCTGACAGTGGTCAGAAACATAGAGCCAGTCCCGGATATTCTTACCGTTGCCATAAATTGGCAGGTCCTTGCCTTCCATCCCGTTAGAAGTCATCAGCGGAATCAGCTTTTCAGGGAATTGGTATGGGCCATAGTTGTTAGAACAGCGGGTAATGTTGACATTTAAGCCATAGGTCTCGTAGTAAGCCCGCACCATCATATCAGCAGAAGCCTTGCTTGCGGAATACGGTGAGTTTGGTTGCAGTGGTGACTCCTCAGTGAAGTAACCCGTTGCCCCCAGGGTACCGTAAACCTCATCAGTCGAAACCTGGAGAAACTTTGCTACCCCTTCCTTTTTAGCCACGTCGAGCAAGGCCAGCGTCCCCTGGACGTTAGTCTCAACAAAGACTTCCGGGTGCAAAATCGACCGGTCAACGTGTGATTCAGCCGCAAAGTTAACGATATGGTCAATGTTGAATTCATGAACCAGGTGGGTCACCAGTTCCCGGTTGACGATGTTCCCCTTTACAAAGTGGTAGTGGGGATTGTCCTTGACGTCATCCAAGTTATGGATGTTACCAGCGTAGGTCAAAAGGTCCAGGTTGATTAAGTTGTCATCCGGGTGCTTTTCCAGCATGTAGTGGATGAAGTTACTACCGATAAAGCCGGCCCCACCGGTTACTAAAATATTCATTATTACTTGTCCTCCCCGTAAGTAAAGTTCATTTCGGCATCCTTAAATGACGGATGGTGTTGGTCTTTTTCTGATAAGATCAGGTGGTCGGTTGGCATTGGCCACTTAATGTCTAAGTCAGGGTCATCAAAGGCGATCCCCCGATCAGCATCTGGTGCGTAGTAACCATCGACCTTGTAGGCCACGTTAACGTTTGGTGTTAAGGTCACAAAGCCGTGAGCGAACCCCTTCGGTACTAATAGTTGCCGGTGGTTGTATTCACTAAGGATGAAGCCTTCCCACTTACCATAAGCCGGTGACCCCTTCCGGATGTCAACGATCACATCATAAATGGCCCCGGTAACGGCCCGGAGTAACTTAGTTTGGGAGTACGGTGCGAGTTGATAGTGCATCCCCCGCAGGACCCCTGGTTCTACTGACAAGGACTGGTTATCCTGGGTAAATTCAACGTTAATCCCGGCTTCTTCAAACTTGTTCTTCGTATAGGTTTCCGTAAAGAATCCCCGGTGGTCACCAAAAACATCGGTTTCCACAATCTTTGCGTCCGGTAATGTAGTGTCAATAACTTTTAATGACATATAATCAATCGCTCCTTAGTCTTCCTTGGCCAGACGTAAGAGGTACTGGCCATAATCATTCTTCTTCAGTGGTTGGGCTAGCTTAACTAGCTGGTCCTTATCAATATACCCCATCCGGTAGGCAATTTCTTCTAGTGCGGCTACCTTCAGGTTTTGCCGTCGTTCAATTGTGGCAATAAAGTTGGATGCCTCCAACATTGAGTCATGGGTACCGGTATCGAGCCAGGCATAGCCGCGCCCCATCAGCTTGACGTCGAGTTGCCCCCGCCGGAGGTATTCCTTGTTAACATCGGTGATTTCCAGTTCCCCGCGGGCTGACGGCTGGATGTGCTTAGCAATGTCAACCACGTTATTGTCATAGAAGTACAAGCCGGTAACCGCGTAGTTGCTCTTCGGGTGGACTGGCTTTTCCTCAATCGAGAGGGCATGCATCTGGTCATCAAAGTCGACCACCCCGAAGCGTTCGGGATCGTTGACATGGTAGCCAAAAACCGTCGCCCCGGTGGTCTTCTGGGCGGCTGACTGGACTAACTTAGAGAGGCCCGCACCATAATAGATGTTATCACCTAAGATTAGGCAAACACTGTCATCGCCAATGAAGTCTGCACCAAGGATAAAGGCTTCCGCCAGGCCATTAGGCTTTTCTTGGACCTTGTAGGAGAAGTTCAATCCCCATTCCGAACCATCACCCAATAGTTCTTTGAAGAGTGGCATAAATTCCGGTGTCGAAATGACCAAAATATCACGGATCCCCGCCAACATCAATGTTGACAACGGGTAGTAAATCATTGGCTTATCGTAGACTGGAATCAGTTGCTTAGAAATTCCCCGAGTAATCGGGTAAAGGCGGGTCCCCGACCCACCAGCTAAAATAATTCCTTTCATAGTGGCCTCCTTAAAATGCCAAAATCCATGTTTAATTCTATCACACATAGGGGGCCATAATGATTAAAAGTATATAAAAAGGCGGCTAGCTATCGCTAACCACCAGTTTGATAAACTATTTAATTGTGACTTTAACTGGCTTGAACCAGTAGTCGATGTAGTGTCCTTCACCAGTCTTGGAATCACTGTAACGAGAAATCACCTGTAGTTGATGACCGTTTAATGATGAAGTATCAACCGTAATGTCGCCATTAAAACCGCTTTGGCCCGCGTTATAAACATCACCATAGACGTTGGCAACGTCAGGACGCGCCGTGGTGTCAACTAATTGCCGCTTAACTTCCTTACCGGTTGTTGCATCGTATAAGATGATAAAGTGGTAAGGCTTGCCAACACTCTGGTCAGCAGCGTGCCAGCCCGCAACGTGGACCTGGTCACCAGAAACCGTCATGTTATCCAAGTAAGCCTGGTTAGCGGTAAAGGTCTTTGGTGCAAACCAGTAGTCGACGTAGTTACCCTCACCGCTTTGACTATCACTGTAACGGGAAATTACTTGAATCTGGTCACCAGCCAATGCAGGATCAAACTTAAGGTTCAAACTGAAGCCGGACTGAGCCGCATTATAAAGCCCTGGATAAACATTTGCCACGTCATTGCGCGTAGAACTTTCAACCAGGTAGCGACCTAGTTCGGTCTGCTTAGAAGCATCATAGATAATCACAAAGTGGTAATCCTTGTTCAGACTAGTGTCGGCAGCGTGCCAACCACTAATGTTGATCGTCCCGGTCTGCGCATCTAAGAACATGTTATCCAAGTTTCCGGCATTGGCAGTCAATGATACTGGACTGTAATAGAGGTCCTTACCACCATTGATCTCACCATTGGTGTCGTAGGTGTAACGAGAAACCACTTGGATGTCTTTGCCGGCAAAAGTGCTACTGTACGGAATCGTCAGGTCAAAGCCACCCCAGCCCGAAATCCGGGCATTGGGATAAGCATTTTGCACATCCTGACGGTAGGTACCAGGGACCTCCGTCCGGTACAGTTCTTGCTTCGTGTTCCCATCAAGCAAGATGATGAAGTGGTGCATCTTGCTATCATAGGAGTTAGCGGCGTGCCAGCCACTGATGTGGATCTGGTTGCCATGGACGGATAGGTCATCAATGTGACCAGTATTGGTATCAAAGGCTTCATTATCCCAGGCCGTTAACCCGTATCGTTCAATAACCGCGTTCAAGGTCGTAGTGTAGTTAGGTGCGGTGGCGTAACCGTCGGCCCGGATCAGGTAGGTAACGTCCCGGTAGTTGGTCTTCCACAACAAGTTGTGGTAACGACTGTTGGCATATAAGAAGTAACCGTGGTCCTGAACGGATTGGGAATTATTTTCGTAGGCCCGGAAGGCATCATTGATCATGACGCTTTGACCACCGTAAACTTCCCGCGTTGGCAGGACAACACTGTGGCCGTTGTAAGAGCCCTTGATCCCAAAGAGGTTGTGGTACTGGGAAGCTAAGCTCGATTGGCCCCAACCACTTTCAATGATTGCTTGAGAAGCAGTTAATGATGGCAAAACCCCGTACTGCTTCCAAGTAGAGATGGCACCATCATGGATACTATCCAAGAAGGCCCGTTGGGAAGCGGTCAAGCCAGCAGTATTCAACGTTGCTGAACCATTACCACCGTTAGCGCCGTTCAATGGTTCGGCAGTCACGTTGTATTGGTTGGTTGAGAAGCTTGGGGTTGTTGAAACCACCGCCTTGCTGGCAGCAGCTTGGACATTGTCCGCATTGAGGCTGACTGCATAGTCATTGGTTGCGGCTAACGCGCTCTGGGTAGTTGCCTGAGCATCGTTGGCCGACGTCGAACTCACATTTAAGCTTTGGTAGTTGTTGTTTTGAGTATTTGCGCTCGTTGTAACAACCTGCGCCTGCGTACTAGCAGCAGGTGCTTGGTTGCTGTCAGCTTGGGCATCAGCTTGGAAAAACATTAATGATGCACCAAAAGTGAATAAAACAGGTAACACGATTTTCATTTTAGATTGTTTCTTGTTCTTCATTGTGTACAAATATTCCCTCAAATCTATGAACTAATAATTTAACTTAAACACCATTGACTATGGTACCATTGCAAAATTACAGGCAAGTTACAAGAAGTTTATAAAACTGCCTTTCAATGAAATAAAGGGTGGAGATTTTGGACATCTCCACCCTTATTATCAATTTATTAATAGCTTAATGCACGCTGGGCATCGGCATTCCAGTGACCGTAAAACTCACCATAAGACATGGCTTCTTTTTGCCCCGTCCAAGGATTGTTGTAGAAAAAGCCATTATTGTTATAGCCCGTTAACGTGATTGCATGGTTGACAAAGCCATTCATGTTGGCCATCCAAACGACAACGAGGTGACCAATGTTAAGCTTATCCTTAATCGCCTGCAGTGAACTCCCGGTCATTACCTGACTGGTGCCAAGGTTGCGTTGGACCACCGGGGCAATTCCAGTTGGGAAGACCCACCAGCCGCTCGGACTATAAGGGTTACCAACGAAACCGTAGTCCCCGTTCGAACTCCGGGGAGTCTCTGCCGCCACCTGGAACTTATTAATATTAACACCAGCATAACGAAGCATCATCGTAACCGCCGTCATTTCACACCCGGTTGGCAATTCAGGGTTTTGGCAGATGACCTCGGCATTGTTGAAGACACCGACCATGTTCCCCATGGCATCGTAGTAAATGGTCTTGAGCCCTGTCGTTTGTGCGCCAGAATTAATTGAAACCCCATTTGAGTAAACATCGATGGCGTTACCATTTCCAGCGGGATCATCAGTCAGCCGGTCAATCAGACGAATCACCTTGTGTTGCATGTTGTCCGTCACATTAAAGGTAATGTTAAAGCCGGAGTGGTCACTGTTGAGGATGTAACCAACCGCCGTAGCCAAGTCCGGCCGTGCCTGGTTCGCATTAGTGACCTGCCAGCGCCCTAATTCGTGACCGTTTTGGTCGACCGCGATCAGCCAGTGGTACTTATGGCTGGCTGACTGGTTACTAGCGTGCCAACCACTGACAACGACTTGGTTCCCCTTTAGTGCTGCCTGGTCGAACCAGCCCTGGTTTGATGCGTAATTTTGTGAATACTGGTCATCATATTGACTATTCCCAGCCTTATCACTGCTGAACCGTAAGATTACCTGGAGGTTCCCCGTAACCTGCGTTGGGTCAAACTTAACCAGGGTTGAAAAGCCACTCTGTCGACTGTTGTAAATGCTGCTCATTACCTTAGCAACATCAGGACGGTCCGTCAGAGTCAATGCTTGGCGGGCGATCTCATGGCCATTGTTCAAAATAATTACGTAAGCGTATGGACTGCTGGTTGAATAGTCACTGGCCATCCAGCCACTGACCTGGAGTCCCGTCGTCGTCATCCGAATACTGTCAATGTTTGATTGATGCTGGTTCAACGTTACCGGCGCACTCCAGTAATCGGTATAACTCCCGGCCCCACCGTTGCCCTGGTCACTCGTCGAATAACGGCTAACAATGGCGTAGGAATGGCCACCAGTGAGTGACGCCTTCGTCAAATCAAAGCCCCCGGTAAAGCCCGATTGTCCCGCCATTTTAATTCCGGGGTAGGCCTTAGCAACATCAGATCGCTGGTTATTACTTACCTTGGCAACCGCTACCTGCCGGTTAGCCGTATTATCAAACAAGATTAGAAAGTGGTTCGGTTCAAACTGTGCTGCATCGTTGGCGTGCCAACCGCTGATGGAAACGGCGGCTAGGTTACTCCAATCAATCCGGTCAACGGCCCCCGCGTTAACGTTACTACCGGACGTAATTGGGGCAAAGTAGTAATCCAGGTAGTTGCTGTTACCATCTTGGGTCGCACTATAACGACTTAAAACTTGGAGCTGGTGGTTGAAGTTAAACCGGTTCAGGTCAAAGGAAACCGTAAAACCGGATTGTCCCGCACCCTCAATGCCTGGCAGGGCCTTAGCAACATCAGGTCGCTTAACCCGTTCACTGACAACCTGCCGTGCGACTTCACGACCAGTTGTCCGGTCCAAAACAATAATGTAATGGTATGGCTTATCAGCGGCCTGGTTAGAAGCATGCCAACCGGTTAAGGTCAGCTTGCCATCAGTTGCCGTTGCCCCATCTAACGAGGCATAGTTACTACGGTTAACCGTAATTGGGGCAAACCAGTAATCAACGTTATTAGCATTACCCTGCGGATCGCTGCTGTACCGGCTAACCAGTTGTACCGCGTCGGTGTTAGCAAGGACTTTGCTAAGGTCGAAGGTCACCTTAAAGCCCGACTGTCCGGCACCAGCAACGTTATGAGCCCGTTGAACATCGGGACGCCTAACCACATTGTCAGTTCCCGAGATGTTCTGACGAGCAATCTCACGGTTGTTAGTCTTATCGTAAGCAATCAGGTAGTGGTAGTCACGGCCAGCTGATTCATTAGTTGCGTGCCACCCCGTCGCTACCAGTTGTCCCTGGTCATTAATTTGTTGACTGTCCAGGTTCGCGTAATTGCCGTGGTCATTAACATCAACACTGCTATTTTGGCTAGTGGTGTCCGGTGTTGCTTGCTGACTGCTCCCCGTGGTGCTTTCAGTGTTGACCAGCTGGTCGGTAGCAACCGTTGCTGGTTGGTTGTCTGCCGCCTGCCCATTGACTTGGTTTAACCACAGAATGAAACCGCAACTGGTCATCGCCAAGGCCGACATTGCCAACTTTTTTGCGTGATGGAAATCAACTGTCTTCATAAAATATTCTCCCCCTAGAAAAAAGGGGCCGAAGAATCTTCGGCCTCTTCAAGATCTGTAATATTAACCATTTAACCCGTTACGGATAATCTCAAGTGGGTTTAACCAAGTACCATCATTAGTAAAGGACTTAGCCAACGCAATGTTGAAATTATGCTGACGAGTAATCCCAATGTGAACGTGGGACGTATCACGATTACCGATTACGTCACCAACTTCAATCTTTTGTCCTGGCTTAACCGTAATGTTACCCCGGTTTGAGAACGCTTCTTGGTAAACCACCAAGTATTCACCAGTGTCTTCCAGAACGTACCAGTCCAAGCCGGCAGTGTAGCCAACCCCGACGATCGTCCCACTGTGAATAGCGTGAACCTGGGTACCAGGGTGGTCATAGGCACCGAAATCCAGACCATCGTGGAAACAGTTTTGCCGGAATTCACCACCAGGGTTAACACCGAAGAGTTGGGCACCCATGAAGTGGCCTTCACCAACGGCTGGGAATGGCCATGCCCATTTGTTGTTGTGGATTGAAATCGTATCGGACGTTAAGTCAACGTAGTTACCATTACCGTTGACGTCATCACTCAGCCGGTCAATTACCTTAACCGTGTGGTGGTCTAATTCAGACGGAATCGTAAAGCCAAGTTGGAACCCAGATTGGCCACTGTTTAGGATCGTTGGGTATGCGGAAGCAATATCATTCCGTGTCCGGTTAACATCAAGAACCTGTTGACGGTACAGTTCCTTACCACTGTTAGCGTCGACGAAGATTAAGTACTGGTACCTCATGTTCGCAGCTTGGTTACTTGCGTGCCAACCACTAACGTAGATACCTGAATCAGAAACTTGAATTGCATCAAAACTACCGGCGTTTGATGCGTACGTCTTACTGTACTGGTCATCAAAGTCACTGTTACCATCGGCAGACCCGGCAAACCGCAAGATCACTTGCATGTTCCCGTTGATTTGGCTTGGGTTTAAGCTGATAGTCGTATCAAAGCCACTCTTGACAGAGTTGTAAATACTAGGGTAAGCATTCGCAACGTCCTGGCGGGTCGCTAGGTTGAGCTTTTGACGAGCGACTTCCTTACCATTGTTGAGGACAATAGCATAGGCATTGCCACGACCCCGTGCGTAGTCACTGGCCATCCAACCAACAATGTGCAGACCGTCGTTCGTCATTGTTACATTGTCAAGGTTATAAGCCTTTTGACTTAAGGTAACTGGCTTGAACCAGTAGTCAGTGTACTGACCATCACCACCATTACCATTACTACTAGTCGAGTAACGACTGACCAGTGAGTAAGAGTGGCCCAGAATCAAGTTCAGGTTGCTCAGGTTGAAGGTACCAGTAAAGCCAGATTGAGCAGCGGTGTCAACAGACTTGTAGACCGCTGCCACGTCAGGACGGTTAACCGCAGTTGCCTTGACTACACCCACCTGCTTGGCCGCAGTGTTGTCGTACAGGATTAAGAAGTGGTTACTTTCCAGCTTCGAAATATCATCAGCGTGCCAACCAGTAACCTTTAATTGGCTACCGTCACTGAGGTCAAAACTATCTAATGACCCCTGGTTAGTATAGTTACCATTAGTAATCGGGGTGAAGTAGTAGTCAGTGGCTGCTCCCGTACTCCGGGTATTAGAGCTGTAGCGACTGATAATCTGCAACTGGTGGTTGAGGTTCAGCTGACTAAGGTCAAAGCTGGCAAAGAAGCCCGACTTACCAGCATTGACAACGTCTGGGTACGCTTTGGCAACGTCAGAGCGGTCAAGGTTCTCAACGACCTGGCTAGCTACCACTTGCTTGGTCGTCCGGTCATAAACCATCACCGTGTGAACCGGCTTATTAGCGGCCTGGTTAGTGGCATTCCAACCGGAAACCTGGAGCTGACCATCCTTAATGGCCACACTGTCAAGCCAGGCGTGGTTTTCCTTGTCAAAGGTGATTGGTGCGTACCAAAAATCAGTGTTGTTAACCTTACCAGCCTGGTCACTACTGTACCGACTGATGAATGAAATCGAGTCCGCATTAGCTAACGTATCTTCACCCAGGTCTAAGGTAACGTTAAAACCACTTTGAGCCGCGCCATAAACGTTGTGAGCTTGTTGGACGTCTTGACGGGTTACCGGGTTAGTTACTAACGTCTGGGCAATTTCAGACTTAGTCGTGTTGTCATAGGCAACGATGTAGTGGTATGGCTTGTTTTGGGAAGCATTAGTGGCGTTCCAACCAGCCAACTGCACCTGACCATTACCGGTTAGCTTAACGGAGTCAAGGTAAGCATAGTTACCCTGGTCGTTAGCATCGTAATTAGTATTGGTGGTCGTTGCATTGCTAGTAGCGGCATTGGCCGTGCTACTTGCAGCAGTTGCAGCCGTATTATTAGTAGTATTGTTATTTGAATTAGCGGAGGTATCAGCAGCTACATCACTGGTAGCATTGTTTCCGTTATTGTTGTTATCGTTATTACTTGCACTGTTTTGGGTATTAACAGTAGCAGTGGTTTGAGCATTATTTTGGTTAGTAGTATCAATCTGATCAGCAGAAACCTTACCATGCATTAAGAATAATGCACTCCCACAAACAGTGATTGTTGGTAAAATTTTGCTCTTGAAATTCTTAAGGTTAAAAATAATGTTTTCCTCCAAAATGTCATATAGGTTGACTTATTAACGCTAATAATAAAGATATACGTGATTGGGCAAGATTGCAACCTTTATCATTTCTTAAAAAAGTCTCTTAGATGCACTGATAGCAGGAATTTAAGAGACTTTTGATCGTTATTTGGTTAATATTTTTTAAAAATCCTGTAACAAGAAAGCAACATTACTTCTTTGAGAAACGCTGGCCGATTAGCTTCTGAGCTTCCTCAATTATCGAGGCTCTTGTTAAAACCAGTCCTAAAGTATAAATAAGTGCCCCCACCAAAACTTCTAACGCTAAATTGGCAATCGTCATATTAATAGTAATAGAAATTCTATTTACAACAATAAACATAACTAAGCCACTACAAATATACTTCCATTGTTCATGAAACAAGCGACGACGACTAATTGTTTTTCGAATCATGACAAGCTGAGAGGCAGTAACAAGCAATTCCGAGCCAACGGTAGCTAATGCCGCTCCATTTGCACCCCATGCTTCAATAAGGAAAAGATTAAAAATCACATTGCTAACAGCTCCAATTGTAACGGACGTTGTAAATTCTTTAACGCGATTAACAGGCATTAAATATTGAGTCCCGGTAACATTACTCCATGCAATGAGTACTATGATCGGTGCTTCGATAAACATTATCTTACCTGATGGCAAAAACTGTTGACCCAAAAACCAGGGAGCGAATACTTGAGAAATTGCCATCAGGCCAAACATCATTGGAATTGAAATAGCAGAGACAAAATTAAATGAAGAATAAAGACTCGCTCTTACTCCTTTAATGTCACCCTTAGCGAACTTATTGGCAACATGAGGAAGCATTACCGTTCCGGTAGCAGTTACAACTGCTAAAACGAACTTCACAATTTTATCAGACTGCCCAAAATTCCCAAGAGCAGTTTGTGTTGACATTCTCCCTAACATCAAACGGTTTAAAACAAGATAAACTTGAGTTGTTATCGTAGGAATAAACAGCAGTAGCGCTGGGTAGAAATGCTTAAAAGGATGCCATTTTCTTATACTTACCCAAATTACATTACCACGTAAATATGGCCATAATGTTAAATTCCCCACTAACTGAGTTCCACCTAAGATAATGATGTATTTTCCTAAATCATTAACATTCTTAACAAAAGTAAAAATTAAAAATACTGAGACAAGTCGGACAACTGAATTACGTATTACAGTAACACGGAAATTTTCCAATCCCATAAAGTACCAAGAAATGTCCAACCCGGTAGCAATAATCCATAAACCTTGCATTAAAAAATAGTACTTAAAGGTTGTACTGAATGCAAAAACTGCAAATAAATAGGCAATTAATGAAGCAGAAACCGTAAATACCTGTAAAGCTTCAACACCCCAAAAGGTTCGCGAACGTTCATATATATCTTCACGATGGTAGGCAACTTCTCGATTACCATATAAAGTAACGCCCATTTGCCCCATCAAATAGAAGAAGGTTACCCAACTATTTGTATACTCATTAATTCCAACATCATGTGCTCCTAATACACGTGAAATATAAGGAACTGTAATTAATGGAATCAGCATATTTAATATCTGATAGCTGGCATTATATAGATAATTCTTAATTACCTTCATAACTTAATCGCTAAACTCCTTATCAACGGTTTTCAGCGCAGCAGCAATTACTTGGTCCATATTGTAATAGCGGTACTGGCCAAGGCGACCACCAAAAATTACGTTCGGTTGTTTGGCTGCTAGTTGCTGGTACTTAGCATATAATTGGTTGTTCTCATGGTTATTGACCGGGTAGTAAGGTTCGTCCCCCCGGTGCCAGTCAGCAGGGTACTCCCGGGTCACGATTGTCTTATCCTTATCACCCTTACCAAACTCAAAGTGTTTGTGTTCAATCACCCGGGTATATGGTGTCGCCGCGTCGGTATAGTTAATAACCGCGTTTCCTTGATAATTGCCAACCGGCTTTTCTTCCGTTTCAAAGCGAAGACTACGGTACTGAAGTTCGCCTAGTTGGTAGTCAAAAAACTGGTCAATGGGGCCAGTAAAGACGATCTTCTGAGCACTTTCCAGGAATTCGTCCTTATGGTCATAAAAGTCGGTATTAACCGCCACGTCAATCCGGTCACTAGCCAGCATCTTTTCAACGATTTGCGTGTAACCACCCATCGGGATCCCCTGATAACTATCATTGAAGTAGTTATTATCATAGGTCAGGCGGACCGGCAGACGACGAATAATGAAAGCTGGCAATTCCGTTGCCTTTTGCCCCCATTGTTTTTCAGTATAACCCTTGATCAACTTCTCATAGATATCGCGACCAATTAATGAAATTGCCTGCTCTTCCAAGTTCTGTGGTGTCTTGCCAGCCATTTCTTGGCGCTGCTCATCAATCTTAGCCAGCGCTTCCGCCGGGGTCCGCACCCCCCACATCTCACTAAAGGTGTTCATGTTAAAAGGCAGGTTGTACATTTCGCCCTTGTAGTTAGCTACTGGACTGTTAGTATAACGATTAAATTCCGCAAACTGGTTTACGTAGTCCCAAACTTTCTTGTTGGAAGTATGGAAAATATGAGCACCATACTGATGAACTTGGATACCGTCAACTTCCTTCGTATAGATATTACCAGCAATGTGGGGACGCTTTTCAATCACCTTAACATGCTTGCCCCGCTTAGCCGCTTCATATGCAAAAGTGGCACCAAAGAGTCCGGCACCAACTACTAAGTAGTCATATTTTTCCATTATTAACCTCTCCTCATTACGATAATTCTACAGATATTTTACTATTGTTTTAAATCTCAGCAACTATCCCCATTTAGATTGAATGATATCCGTGATTAATGTTAAAATGCTTTATGATTTTGGTCATGGTACTGCTCATTGAACAATACTATAGACTAACATTTCTTGCAAATGCTATAATTATACTATTAAACGCTGGAATAGTATAGTTACGGTGAATTTATAATAGGAGAGACATTTTCATGAAGAAGTTACAACGTTTAGTTTTTTCTGGTTTAGCAGTTCTAACCTTAACGCTTGGCTTAGCCGGTTGTGGTTCACATCATGATTCTTCCAAGTCATCCACTTCAAAGGATAAGGTCACGAAGGTTGTCAAGCACAAGAGTAGTGACAAGAAATCATCCTCATCAAAGGCAAACAAGGATAACGATAGCAGTTCGGAGAGCGAAGAAAGTAGTGCTGCTAACAGTAGTGTTACTACTAACAAGCAAAGCAGCAGCTCCACTTCTAGCCAACAGTCCTCAAGCCAAAAGCAATTGGGCTTAGGTGATGTGGCCGTTTGGACTGACGACAAGGGTGTTACCCACCATGTCGACAGTGATGGTATGGACCGGCAAACTTCCTCTAGCCAGTCTGGTACGACTTACAAGGACTGGTCTGGTAGTCTGCCAAGCAATGCACAAATCGTAAAGCAAAACTAAAATTACTAAAAAAGAACCTAGCTAACATTCTAGTAACTAGGTTCTTTTTTTAGCTGTGCCCTAATCTTGGTAACAGCTAATTAGAATAAAAATTTTTTACCAATACTTATTGACGAAAAGGCTAATTCGTCAGTATGTAGAGGGCGGCTGTAAAATGTAGGAAATCGGCGGTTTAAAATTGTCGGTTTTCCTGC
>DXAF01000051.1 GCA_019117185.1 Candidatus Limosilactobacillus intestinipullorum
GTAAGGCAACGGTTTTTGGTACCGTCATGCGCTGGTTCGAATCCAGCTAGCCCAACTGTCAAAGTCTACCACTCGTTGGTAGGCTTTTTTGTTTGCACGAAAGGGGAGTAGGGACAGTGCCTAAGCAGGGACACTTTGCCAAGTCAAGCCGACTTAAGCAGTTGAATAATTTTAAAGTCAAGCGCCCGCAAGTAGCGGGGAATGAAATTTCTGGTGACCAGTTAACCGACTTTCTCGTGGTGCGGTTTGCCTTAACCGCCAAGAAACGGGTGCCAGCGGTGGCCCAGGAGACCAGTCAGCGTTTTTTGATTGAAGTCAGTGACCAGTTGACTAACCACCAGGGGAACTTGTCTCTGATTGTTCCCGCCGTGATTCGTAAGCTCAACCCCCAGGTGCCCTGGCAGTTTTTCCAGCAACTACTTGCCAACTGGGCACTCTTACAGCGCTTTTTAGTTAAGGAATTACCCGCGGTCCCATTGAACCCCCGCCTGCGGATTACGGAACAAGTGGCGGTGGATGAACTAGCTCAACTGGTTGCGCACCAACTGGCGATAAAGGGGGCGGCGACGACTCTTTTGAACCGTCCCCAGGTTACCCCGGCCCTTAAACAACGGACTACCCAGTTGCTTTTGGCCACCCTGTATCAGGGGGGCCAAGTCAACTGGACCCAGGTGCGGGCATTGCTGGCGCCGTTGCCTTACCAACCACCGGTCGAGCTTGATGCCTCCACCCGGGAATGGTTGCTAGATCTGAGTCGCCAGTAGGCACTTGACGGCACTAAAATGAATTTGGTATAACTTACTTATCATATCGGCTGTGGTGGAGCAATCACCATGGCCGTTTTTTTGCGAAAGGGAGAATTGAACGTGGCAAAGACATCCAATAACCATACCTACTTAGCGATTTTATCGCTGGCATTACTAACCTTTATCGGGATACTAAATGAAACCTCTATGAACGTTACCTACCCAGAGCTTTCCCGGCAGCTGGCCGTTTCTTTGGATACCATCCAGTGGATCACGACTGGGTACTTACTGATGGTAACCATTACCATGGGGACGACTGCCTACTTGCTTCGCCAGTTTGCGGCCCGCTATCTTCAATTAGCGGCGGTGCTTGCCTTTATTATTGGTGACCTGATGTGTGCATTAACCCCCAATTTTGCTATCCTTTTGACCGGTCGGTTGATTCAGGCAGTTGCGACCGGCTTATCGACGCCGATCCTTTTTCACCTGATTTTTACTGAGATCCCGCGGGAACGGCTCGGTGCGATGACTGGCTTTGCGGGGATGGTGATTTCCTTTGCACCAGCACTGGGGCCCACTTATGGTGGTTGGATTTCCGCCATCATGTCCTGGCGAATGATCTTCTGGCTCCTCTTACCCTTTGTCCTGGTCAGTTTGGTCCTTGGTCAACTATTTATCCATAACCAGCCGCTGGGGAATAGCAAGCATTTTAGCTACGGAAGCCTTGCTAGTCTTGCCGTCGCACTTTTGGCGGTGGTTTACGGCTTCTCGACGATTGGCCGGCAGGGGATTAGCTGGCAATTACTACTCTGGCTACTGCTGGCAGCGGTGGCGTTTACAACCTTTGTTTACGTCAATAACCACGGGCAAGCCCAGTTATTTGACCTCCGGGTTTTTAAGAGTAAACCGCTCCGTCTGTCGACGTTAACTTACTTTAACCTCCAGTTTATTAACATCGGAATTTCGCTGGTGATCTCCCTGTATGCCCAGTATGTCCTCCACGCCTCATCGACGGTCGCCGGGTTAATCCTCTTGCCGGGATCGGTCTGTGGTGCGTTTTTGGCACCATTTGCCGGCCGCTTGGCAGATGCCCAAGGTTTTGCAAAGCCAGTGACCTTTGGTGGTGCCCTCCTCTTGGTTGGGACCCTATGCTTTGCTCTCTTCCAACCCCACTTGACACCACTACTTGTGATGACCTTCTTCGTTATCTTACGGATTGGGTTTAACTTTGCGTTTGGAAACACCATTTCAAACGCGTCAGTCCTGGTTGCAGCGCAAAACAGTGCGGACGTTAATTCAATCTTTAACATGGTCCAACAATTTGCTGGCTCACTGGGGACCGGACTGTTGGCCGCAATTTTGGCGGTCTTTCAAAATAGTGGCCGGGGAACCCTGCAGGCCCGGACCTATGCTGGTGGCCAGGTTGACTACCTCTTCTTAGCACTAATGGCAGTAATTGTTTTAATCGCCATTGTTATTAATTACCACCTCCAACGGACTAGTCAGAGTCGAGGACACCACTAAAGTGTGCTAAAATAGGTGCTTGTAATAATGAACGTAAAACTTAACAGAGGGAGTGAGAGACAGTGAGCAAACAACCATTTGTTCCGCTGATTTTAGGAAGCGATTTTAACGCTTACGGGATGGCCCGGTCGATGTATGAGAAGTATGGGGTAAAGTCCCACCTGTATGCCCGGGCAGAGCTAGCACCGACCCGGTTCTCGAAGATTGTCGACCTGCACTTTGACGCTGATTTACAGAAGCCGGCCGTCTTTACCAAGACCTTGATCAAGGCAGCCCAGCAATATATTGACCAGGGTAAAAAGGTTGTCTTGATCAGCTGTGGTGATGACTATACTGAGCTAGTTAGCAAGCACCGCGCCGAGTTGGCCAAGTACATGGCAATTCCATACGCCGATTATGAGTCAGTATCCCAACTGACGAATAAGGAGGAATTCTACAACGTTTGTGAGAAGTATGGTCTGCCGTACCCGAAGACTGATATCTTAAAGCCGACGACGGATTACAAGAACTACCAGTCACCATTTGACTTCCCCGTGGCCCTCAAGGCGGCCGACGCGGTGGAGTGGCATAAGGGTAACTTTGAAGGCTATGAGAAGGCCTACATCATTAATGATGCGGATCGTTTGCACCAGGTGCTAACGACCATCTATGAGCATAGCCCGTACCAGGGCGACTTAATCCTCCAGGAATTTATCCCAGGGGATGACAGTAACATGCGGACGATTAACTGTTACGTTGGCAAGGACCACCAGGTTAAACTAATGAGCCTGGGGCACCCCTTATTAGAAGAATGCGAACCGTCAAACATTGGTAACTACGTGGCAATTATGCCTGCCTATGATAAGCAGATTTACCAAAACATTAAGTCCTTTTTGGAAAAGGTTGGTTTCACTGGTTTCGTTAACTTTGACCTGAAGTATGACCGGCGTGACGGCCAGTTCAAGGTCTTTGACCTAAACCCACGGCAGGGGCGGAGCAGCTTCTTTGTTTCCTTAAACGGTCACCAGTTAGCTACCTTCCCGGTTGAAGATTATGTCTTTGACAGTCTTAGTAACCAGGAAACAATTTACGCCAACCAGGATCCTGCCAAGTACCAGCTCTGGTTAGGGGTCTCTAAGAAGACCTTCCTGACGTATGCTAAGGATAATGACATCAAAAAGCAGGCGGAACAGTTGATCAAGGCAGGCCGTTATGGGACCACCTACCGTTACCGCAAGGACATGAACTTTATGCGGTGGCTATTAGGAAAGCGGATTGACGCGGTTTCCCAAAAGAACTTTGCCAAATACTTTGTGATGAAAAAGTAGGATATTTAACTTGGACTAATAAAAAGCAACCGGCTAGAATGTGGACCGGTTGCTTTTTTGCTAGCAGTATTACAGTCGGATTGCTGATTATTAACATTCGATGATAAGTCGTTAGGGACTGTTGAATTGCCTGGCGGGCAATGTGATAATATGGCTGGAAATTATTAATTACGAAAGAGATTAAATAAATGATGCATTCAATCATTCACTTCATAGTTGCCAACCAGACCTTCACACTGTTTATCTGTGTTGCGCTGGGGTTTGCTATTGGAAATTATAAAATTGCGGGACGCTTTAATATTGGAGCAACGGTTGGGACCCTAATTGTTACCTTAATCGTTGGGCAGATCGGGGCCTTTCCCCGTAATGAGATGTTAGGGACAATCTTCTTTGGGGCCTTCATGTTTTCAGTTGGCTTCCGGATCGGCCCCCAACTATTAGTCAGCCTTAAGTTATTTGGGGTCCGGATCGTCATTGCCAGCCTCTTTTGGATGCTGACGGCCTTTTTAGTGTCCTGGGGGCTATTTATTGCCTTCAAAATTGGCCCGGGAATTGCGGCCGGAATTATCTCTGGTTCCCTGACCCAGTCCGCGACGGTGGCGAGTTCATTGCAAACCATCGGGGCCCTACCGGTTAGCAAGGCGGTTAAGGCAACCTACGAGGCCCAACTCCCCGTTGCCTACGCCTTGACCTATGTCTTCGGGACCCTTGGGGTGATCATCTTCCTCCGTGATATTGCCCCTAAGATCATGGGGATTTCGATTGAAGAGCAGGGACCACTGATGGCGTGGAAGTACCACTTCCATGCCAAAAATCCTAACCCCACCTGGCGTCGGACGTACCAGATCGCGGCAGACTCACCACTCGTGGGGAAGACGATCGTCCAGTTTAACCGCTGGTCGAACTACCACTTGATTGCGTTGGCAGTCTTCCACCAGCACGAGATGACGGACCACCTGGAGTATGAAATCAAACCAGGTGACCTGGTAACCGTCATTGGCTATTCGGTTCACTTTGACCGCCTCCATGGCATCAAGGGGATCAAGGAAGTCCTGACCCCGACCAATGCACCGCGGGAGCGGAAGTTTGTCTTGGGCAAGGGGTTCAAGCCGGTTCAGCTGGCCATCCTTCGCCAGCACGGGGTATTCATTAATATCCAGGATCCCAATACTGGCAACGAACAGCTAATTAACCAACTGCAACCGGGAAACGTTATTTCCCTGACCGGTAACACGTCGCGGACGGCCAATATTTTGCATAAGATGGGCCGCTGGCACACGAGCGAGAATGCCATTAACTATTCCCTCTTTGCGCTGGGCATTGGTGGTGCTTCCCTTTTAGGGATTATTGGATTAAAATTAAATGGTATCCCGCTTCAGTTAGGGAACGGGACCGCGGCGTTAATTATGGGGCTGATCCTCAGCTCCTGGATTAATCGCCACCATGACTACAAGTCGATTCCAGAGACCGTGACCTCGTTTTGCCAAAGCGTGGGCTTGACGATTTTTGTGGGGACAGTTGGTTTACAGTCGGCCCAGGCATTTACTTCCGCGGTTAAGACGCTGGGGGTGGGGGTCTTGGTCGTCGGAGCGATTATTACGATTGCTCCCCACCTGTTAACCCTGCTATTTGGTCGGTACGTTTTACGGATGGAGCCACTGGCCTTGATCGGTGCACTTGCCGGTTCGGGGACCAGTGCGGCTTCAATGAGTGAGGTAATTCAAAAGGCGGGTCCCGAGGGTGGTGCCTATTTTGCGGCAGCCTTCACTCCGGCCTTTGTGGTTGGTAACATTGGGATTACCCTATTGGGGCCAATCTTTGTGGCACTGTTAGCCTAATGGAAAAGAGAAAGGCGGATAATAGTTAATGAAAAAGTTTTTTACAGTTCTTGGTGGGATGGGGACGCTCGCAACGGAAAGTTATGTCCGGCTTCTGGACCAACGTACACCGATCCACCGCGACCAGGATTACCTTGATTACGTGGTCGTCAACCACGCCAGCATCCCGGACCGCACGACTTGGATCCTTGACCATAGCAAGCCCAACTATAATTTGGATCTGATTGAAGACATTAAGCAGCAATCATTACTGAAGCCGACTTTCTTTGTCCTGATTTGTAATACTGCCCACTACGCCTTCGACCAGTTGCAAGCGGCAACCACGATCCCGATTTTAAACATGTTAGAAGAGACAGTTAAAGAGATTAAACGGGTTAAGCCGGATGCCAAGAAGGTTGGTCTGTTAGCCACGCGGGGGACAATTGAAGCTAACTTGTATGACGACTATATCAAGGCGGCTGGCTATGAAGAGGTCAAGCCGACTGCGGAAATTGTCGACATGACTGAGGACTTGATCTACCACGACATTAAAGAACAGGGCCACTCCGATGGTCAAAAGTTTCATGAATTAGTGCGGAAGATGGTCGAAGAAGAGGGCGCCGATGTTGTGATCCTTGGCTGTACTGAGCTCTCGTATGCTCAAGAAATGAATCCAGAAGCCGTCTTTCCGGTTGTTGATTCCCAGTCGACGATTGTTGACCGGTCGTTAGAAAAGGGGATGCAGCTGGAAGGCCGGCAACCTAAGTAAGCTTAAATTAGTAATCTAAAACATTATAAGGGGTCGTTAGTGTCGATTAACTTGGACGCTGACGGCCTCTTTATGTTTACCGAGTAGTACTGGGGTAGATGATTGGTCTAGTCAATTTAAACGTGTTAAAATATGGCATTAGTATCTTGTCGAAATTGAATTGGCATAAGGAGGAGAATGTTATGGGGTCACCGGTTTATATTCAGATCCATAACCAGTTGCGTGAAAATATTGAAAACGGGAAGTGGCACGTTGGGCAAAAAATCCCGGCAGAACGGGAGCTGGCTAGTCACTTTGACGTTAGCCGGATGACGTTGCGTCAGGCGATCCAGGCGTTAGTCGATGAGGGAATTTTAGAGCGCCGGGTCGGTTCCGGGACGTTTGTCGCTAACCGTAAGGTCCAAGAGAAGATGGCGGGGGTGACGAGTTTTACCGACCTGATGTTAGCGGCGGGCAAAACGCCGTCGAGCAAGACGATTTCTTACCACCTGACGGTCCCGTCACAAACGGAAATTGAAAAGTTAAAATTAGCCCCCGGGGAACAGGTCCTGCGGATGGAGCGGGTGCGGTCGGGGAATGAGGTCCCCATTTGTTATGAGATTGCCACCGTCCCAGCTAAATTAGTTGAAAAGTTCAGCCGGGAAGAAATCACCTCCTCATTCTACCGAACGTTGGAACAAAAGGCCCACCTTTACCCGGGACATGCGACCCAGCATATTTCGGCAACGAAGGCGACCGAACGAATTGCCACCTACCTGCAGATTAAGCGGGGGGACCCCCTCTTGCGGATGACCCAGCTATCGTATTTGCAGGATGGTCGACCATTTGAGTACGTCCATACCCAATACGTCGGCTCCCGCTTTGAATTCGTTCTCGAAAAATAGCCTTTATTCTATAAACGATTGTTGTTATATTAATAACGAATGAAAAGAGAGGCGGACTGAACTAGCTTGCCTAGTTCGTAGCTCCATTCCCATACGGGTAGCGATTGTGCTATCGCATTTTATCTTTAAATGTAGTAAAGAAGCTGGGTTATTGTCCAGCCTCCAGTTATTAGCAGATTTTTGAAGGGAATATAGATACTAATGAAATACGATTATCCGGACGACAGTCTCGCCCTACACACTGATGCCTACGAGTTAAGCATGATGCAGACCTTCTGGAAGCAGGGGATGGGGAACCGTCGGGCGGTTTTTGAAGCCTTCTTCCGCAAGATGCCGTTTAATAATGGTTACGCCGTTTACGTCGGCTTGGACCACATTATTCGTTACATCAAGAACCTCCACTTTACCGCTAGTGACATTGATTACCTTAAATCTACCGGCCAATTTGATAATGACTTCTTGGAGTACTTACGAGACTTTAAGTTTACCGGGTCGCTACGCAGCTTTGAAGAGGGGGACTTTGTCTTTAACCACGAACCGGTCCTTCAAATTGATGCCCCCATCATTGAAGGACAGCTAGTGGAGACGGCAATCTTGAATATCCTTAACTACCAAATCATGGTAGCGACGAAGGCTTCGCGGATCCGGTCCGTTGTTGGTAATCAGAGCGTGATGGAGTTTGGTACCCGGCGTGCCCAGGAATTTGATGCTTCAATCTGGGGAACACGGGCCGCTTACATTGGTGGTTTTAACGCCACCAGTAATGTCCGGGCCGGGAAGCTCTTTGGCATCCCAATTTCTGGTACCCACGCCCATGCGCTTGTCCAAGCCTACATGAGTGACTACGAAGCATTTAAGGCCTATGCCCAAACCCACCGGGACTGTGTTTTCTTGGTTGACACCTTCGATACGCTTAAGAGTGGGGTGCCGAACGCAATCCGAGTCGCTAAGGAGTTTGGTGACCAGATTAACTTTGAAGGGGTCCGCATTGATAGTGGTGACATGGCTTACCTTTCCAAGCGGGTTCGGACAATGCTGGATGAAGCTGGTTTCCCAGATGCCAAAATTTTTGCATCTAACGGGCTGGACGAAAAGACGATTCAAAACCTGAAGATGCAAGGGGCCAAGATTGATGTTTGGGGCATCGGTACCAAACTGATTACGGCCTATGACCAGCCAACCTTAGGGGCAGTCTACAAGATGGTCTCCTTTGAAAATGAAGATGGTGAGATGGTTGATACCATTAAGATCTCTAATAACGTTGGTAAGATGTCGACTCCGGGCAAGAAGCAGGTTTGGCGGATTAATGACCGCCTGGACGGTAAGAGCGAAGGGGACTACATTACCCTGGCGGATGAAGATCCCCGCAAACTTGATAGTTTAAACATGTTTAACCCGAACTTCCCACTCCAGCAAAAGGACGTGAGCGACTTTACCGCCCGGCCGATGCTTAAAGACATTTGGAAGGATGGGCAGTTTGTCTACGATGAACCATCACTGGAAGAAATTCGTGACCACCGGATCGCTAGTTTAGCGGCACTGTGGGATGAGTACAAGCGGGACTTGAATCCAGAAGTATACCCGGTTGACCTCTCCAAACGGTGTTATGACAACAAGATGGAGTTAATTCACCAGGTTAATAAGTACGTTAAGGGTCTCAGTAGTAAGGAGTAAGAGCAATGCGTGAATTACAAGAAAAGATTATTAAGGCGCTCAAGGTTAACTCGGACATCGATCCGGTCGGGGAAGTTACCCGGCGGGTTAATTTTATCCAGGAATTTCTCCACAAGACGGGGATGACCACCTTGGTGTTAGGGATCTCCGGCGGTCAGGATTCATCACTAGCAGGGCGCCTGTGCCAATTAGCGGTTGAAAAGTGTCGGCAAGACGACCCGGCTGGGGAATATCAGTTTATCGCCGTCCGGTTGCCCTATGGTGAACAGGCAGATGAATCAGATGCGATGAAGGCCATTAACGACTTTATTAAGCCTGACCAAACGCTCCGGGTTAACATTAAAGCCGGCGCTGATGCGTTGGTAACCGCCATTGAAGCCGCCGGCGCGACAATCACCGACTTTAACAAGGGAAACATTAAGGCCCGGGAACGGATGATTGTCCAATACGCGATTGCGGGAGCTAACCACGGTGCGGTTGTCGGTACCGACCATGCAGCCGAAGCGGTAACCGGTTTTTACACCAAGTTCGGCGATGGCGGGGCTGACATTACGCCCCTGTCTGGCTTGGATAAGCGTCAGGGCAAGGCCCTATTGGAGTACCTTGGTGCCCCGAAGTCGTTGTACGAAAAGGTGCCGACGGCAGACCTGGAGGATGACCAACCCATGCGGCCGGATGAGGAGGCACTCGGGGTTTGCTATGAAGACATTGACAACTACTTAGAGGGTCACCGGGTCGCGGATGAGGTGGCACAAAAGATTGAGGCCTGGTACCTGCGGACCCAGCACAAGCGGCACCAGCCAATTACTCCCCACGATACCTGGTGGAAGTAGTTTAGTTTATTTTGTTTGACGGAGGATTTAATGGATCAACAAACAGTTCAACTAGTTAGCCAGCAGTTACCTAAGTTACGGCAAAAGCAGGTCGCGGCCGCCCTCAAACTGATGGATGAGGGTAACACGATCCCCTTTATTGCCCGCTACCGTAAGGAAATGACTGGGACCCTTGATGAGGTCCAGCTGCAAGAAATTCGTGACCAATACCACCACATCACCACCTTGCGGGAACGCCAGGAAACGGTGATTAATAAAATTCAAGAGCAGGGAAAATTGACTTCCGCACTCGAAAAGCAGATTAAGGAAGCAACGGACTTGCAAACGGTTGAGGACCTGTACTTACCGTACAAGCAAAAGCGGCAGACGAAGGCCCAAAAGGCCCGGGAACACGGCCTGGCACCGTTAGCCAACTGGCTGTTGACGTACCCGGATGCGGACCTCACGGCCAAGGCTGCCACCTTTGTTAACGATGAGGTGGTAAGCCCAGCAGATGCCTTAGCGGGTGCACATGAAATCTTAGCAGAGGCGATTAGTGAAATGGTCACGGTCCGGGCCTGGTTACGTAACTTTACCAACCGCCATGGTCAGCTAGTTACGACCTGCAAAAAGGGTGGTGCTGAAAAGGATGAACTGAAGACTTACCAGCAATACTATGACTTTACGAGTGCTATTAAGAACCTCAGCTCCTATCAAACCTTGGCCATTAACCGTGGTGAAAAGGAAGGGGTCTTAAGCGTCAAGGTTGACGTTGATGAAGATGCGGTCCTAAATTACTTGAAGTTTCGCCTGATCCGGACCAGTAAGGAAAATGCAGCGACGGCTTTTATTACTGAGGCTGCCGCTGATTCCTACAAGCGTTTCCTCGGTCCCGCGATTGAACGAGAAATTCGGCGACAACTAACGGCGAGTGCCGACCAGCAAGCGATCAAGGTCTTTGGTGAGAACCTCTACCACTTGCTTATGCAGGCACCGATTAAGGGGAAAGTCGTGCTAGGCTTTGATCCGGCCTACCGGACTGGTTGTAAGTTGGCCGTGCTGGATGAGAATGGTAAATTCCTTGAAAAGGCGGTCATTTACCCCCACAAGCCGGCACCAGAGAAGCAACGGGCCGCTGCCGAAGGCGAATTGATTGACCTGCTTGAAAAGTACCACGTTGAAATGATTGCGATTGGTAATGGGACTGCTAGCCGGGAGTCAGAACAGTTCGTTGCCCAGACCCTTAAGAAGATCGCCCGGCCGATCTATTACGTGATTGTCAATGAAGCAGGGGCCTCAGTTTATTCCGCTAGTCAGGAGGCGCGGGATGAATTTCCCGACCTGCACGTTGAACAGCGGAGTGCAATTAGCATTGGTCGCCGCCTTCAGGACCCCTTGGCCGAACTGGTAAAGATTGACCCGCAATCAATCGGGGTAGGGCAATACCAACATGACCTGCCGAAAAAAGAGCTGAGTGGGGAGTTAGACGCCGTCGTTGAGCGGGCAGTTAACCGGGTGGGGGTTAACCTAAACACGGCTAGTTACCAACTACTGAGCCAAATCTCTGGCCTTAACAAGACGATTGCCAAGAATATTGTTAAGTACCGGGACGAAAATGGTCGATACACTAACCGGAAACAGCTCAAGGATGTTCCCCGCTTGGGCCCTAAAGCTTACCAACAGTCGGTCGGCTTCTTACGCATCGTCAATGGTGAAAACCCGCTAGATAATACTGATGTCCACCCGGAAAGCTATCCGGTTGCGACTGAGGTAATGGCAGCGGCCGATGTTGCGGTGGCGGACCTGGGGACTGATTCGGCAACGAACCGGTTGAAAAAATTAAACGTTAGTGACTTCACTACTGCCACGGCGGGTGCGGAGACGGTTAACGACATCATTGCCTCGCTGCAAAAGCCCGGCCGGGACCTCCGGGATTCGATGCCGGCCCCCTTGTTGCGCAATGATGTGATGACGATTGAAGACCTTAAACCGGGGATGCAGCTCCAGGGCGCGGTAAGAAACGTGGTGGACTTTGGGGCCTTCGTGGATATTGGGGTTAAGCATGATGGCCTTGTCCATATCTCGAAGATGACTAAGAAGTTTACCCGTGATCCCCGGTCAATTGTGTCAGTTGGGGATATCGTGAATGTGTGGATTGATAGCGTCGACCTCAAGCGCCAGCGGATCCAACTGACCATGCTTAAACCGGCTGATGCCGATGAATAATCGCGAGCTACAGCACCTAACCGAAAAATGGTCGGTGGAGTATTTCCACCGGCCATTTGTTCACCAGATCTTTTTTAATCGGCGCCTGCGGACTACTGGTGGTCGTTACCACTTAAGTGATGGGCATATTGACATTAACCCCTTGATGTACACTGAATTTGACCTGGCTAACCTCAAGGGTGTGGTCCTCCACGAATTGTGCCATTACCACCTTCACCAGACCGGGCAGGATTACCGGCACCGCAGTCGGGCCTTTCGAACCTTGCTAGCCCAGGTCGGAGGTTCCCGGTATGCGCCAGCTACGAGTAAGGCGCAGCCGCCTCACCGGCACCTGATTTACCAGTGCCAGGGTTGTGGCGCCGTCATTGCCAGGCAGCGTCATTTCAATACTCACCGGTATATTTGCCGCCGGTGTGGGCACCACTTTCAACTAGTTGCTGGAAAATAATGGTGTAGTGGATTTTAAATTTAGTTCCAGAAAAAATAAAAAAAGTCTTGTCAACAAGTGGTCAGCTTGCTATAATACTACTTGTTGATGCGGCCATGGCGGAATTGGCAGACGCGTAAGATTAAGGATCTTATGGTCGTTTAGACCGTGGAGGTTCAAGTCCTCTTGGCCGCACTACTAAAAACACCTGACTGGTTTTACTGGTCGGGTGTTTTTATTTTTACTAAAAGAAATTTTTGTTTACTATCTTCCAGGAAATGAAAGCGCTATACTTAAAGTGTACGATTTCTTAAGGAGGTTTTCGTTAATGGATGCAGATATCAAGTGGTTAGATGACCCGGAGACGTTCCGGGTTAACCAGTTACCGGCCCATAGTGACCACCACTTTTACGGCAATTATGCCGAGTGGGCCCACCACACCAGTCGGTTTGTCCAGTCACTCGACGGCCAGTGGCAATTTAAGTTTGCTTCCCACCCACAAGCACGTCAGCCGGGTTTCTTCCAGCCGGACTTCGCCGCTAGTGACTTTGGTGAGATTGTGGTGCCGAGTGAGATTGAACTGAGTAACTATACCCAGAATAACTACATTAATACCCTAATGCCATGGGAGGGTAAGATTTACCGGCGGCCGGCCTATGCGGTTGATGGCCACAATAAGGAAGCGGGTTCCTTTAGTGAGGGCCAAGATAATACCGTTGGCATGTACCGGAAGGAGTTTGACCTGGCACCTGACCTCCGGGGTAAGGAAGTACGGGTTCGCTTTGAAGGGGTCGAACGGTCGATGTACCTGTGGCTCAATGGTCACTTTGTCGGCTATGCAGAAGACAGCTTTACCCCCTCTGAATTTGACCTAACGCCATATATTCAAGATGAGGGAAACGTAATGGCAGTTGAGGTCTTTAAGCACAGTACTGCATCGTGGATTGAAGACCAAGACATGTTCCGCTTTTCCGGGATTTTTCGTTCAGTGGAGTTGCTGGCCCAACCAGCTACCCACGTTGAAGACATGACCATCCGGCCAAGCGTTGATGATGGCTACCACAATGGTCACTTCAGCCTCGACCTTCAACTAGCAGGGGCACCAGTGGGGACGGTCCACGTCCTGGTTAAGGACGCTGACGGAAATAGTCTGGTTGATCAAAGCCTTCCCGTTGACGAGAAGGTCACACTCCCGGCCGTAGCTCTTGAGAACATCCACCTCTGGGATAACCACCACCCGTACTTATACCAGCTACTGGTTGAAATTCGAGACGAGCAAGGGCAGTTAATTGAACTGGTCCCTTACCGTTTTGGTTTCCGGCGCATTGAGATTAACGCGGACCACGTGGTCTTGTTAAATGGCCACCGCTTGATCATCAATGGCGTTAACCGCCACGAGTGGGACGACCAGCGGGGCCGTTCCGTTACGCTGGCTGACATGGAAAGTGATATCCAGACTTTTAAGGAGAATAACATTAACGCTGTCCGGACCTGCCACTACCCCGACCAGTTGCCATGGTACCAGCTGTGTGATGATAATGGTATCTACATGATGGCCGAAAACAACCTTGAGTCTCATGCCACCTGGCAGAAGATGGGGAAAGTTGACCCATCATACAATGTCCCCGGTTCTGTTCCCCAATGGAAGGAAGTCGTCGTTGACCGGGCCCGGACTAACTACGAGACCTTTAAGAACCACCCGGCAATCCTCTTCTGGTCACTAGGAAACGAATCCTTTGCCGGTGATAATATAGCGGCCATGGGGCGTTTCTACAAGGAACATGATAGTACGCGCCTTGTCCATTACGAGGGTGTTTGTCATACCCACGATTACAGTAAACAAATTTCAAGCCTTGATAAGTCCACTTACCTTCCAGCCCAGGGGACCAAAGATTACCGGGACCAGATTTCAGACGTGGAGAGTTGGATGTACCTGCCACCAAAGCAGGTGGAAGAGTACCTCCAAAATAACCCTGATAAGCCGTTCATGGAGTGTGAATACATGCATGACATGGGGAACTCAGCAGGTGGAATGGGCTCTTACATCGAATTACTGGATAAGTATCCCCAATACTTTGGCGGCTTTATCTGGGACTTCATTGACCAGGCGCTTCAAGTTAAGGACCCCGTCAGCGGTCAAATGGTAATGCGTTACGGCGGTGACTTTGATGACCGTCACTCGGACTATGAGTTTTCAGGCGATGGCTTGATGTTCGCTGACCGGACACCCAAGCCTGCAATGCAGGAGGTACAGTACTACTATGGCTTACACAAATAAATTACACGTTATCTATGGTGATGGATCACTAGGGGTTGGTGGTGACGGTTTCCACTACATCTTTTCCTATGAACGAGGTGGTCTGGAATCACTAAAAATTGCCGGCAAGGAATGGCTTTACCGGACCCCGACGCCGACGTTTTGGCGGGCCACGACCGACAATGACCGGGGGAGTGGCTTTAACATCAAAGCAGCTCAGTGGTTGGGTGCAGACTACTTTCAGAAGTGTACGCAAATTGACGTTACGGTCGATGACCACCACTTCGCTGGCTTACCTCTTGATAATGACCATTACAGTAATGATGAAACGGCTGACCAGGTTTCACTAACGTATACCTTTACGACGCTGACCGTTCCCGCCACGACGGTTACGGTCACGTACACGGTTGATGCGGCTGGGCAGATTAAAATTGCAGCCCATTACGCCGGTAAAGCGGGCTTGCCCGAACTACCAGTCTTTGGGTTCCGGCTGGTAATGCCAACGGTGGCTACAGGTTTTGAGTACACCGGTTTATCCGGCGAAACCTATCCCGACCGAATGGCTGGGGCCAGCCACGGGACTTTCACGGTTAAGGGCTTACCGGTTGCTAAGTACCTGGTACCGCAGGAAAATGGCATGCACATGGCCACCGACCGGGTAACAATTACCCGGGAGACGACCCAGAATAATGCTGACTGTGCAAGGGAACCGTTTAGCCTCACCGTTGCCAAGGGTCGCGAGAGTTTTGCCTTTAGCTGCCTCCCATACACGGCAGAAGAGCTAGAAAACGCCACCCACGTTGAGGAATTACCGTTGGCGCGGCGGACGGTACTGGTAATTGCCGGGGCAGTTCGTGGTGTCGGTGGAATCGACAGTTGGGGCGCAGATGTGGAGGAGCGTTACCACATTCCGGCGGACCACGACATTGACTTTGACTTCATCCTAAACGCAAAGTAAATTAAATAAGATAGTGGGACGATGTTGTAGCATTTTCACCTATGGAAGGGACTTGTGTCACCGCCACCGCTGACCGGCTCTTCGTATTTGGCATTGGCCAATGCGGGGAGCCGGTTTTTGAAACGCCGTTTGTAAAATTAAGTTAGAAAAATAAAAAGCCATTTGTGATAGACTTTTGAATAACCACAAACAAAAGTAAAGGAACATCACAAATGACTTATAAACATCTTACCACACGTGAACTAACCCTCA
>DXAF01000052.1 GCA_019117185.1 Candidatus Limosilactobacillus intestinipullorum
TGATGCACAAACGAAATACTATTCCACGGAAGTCACTTCACTACCGCACACCACTTGAAGTATTCCTAAGTCACGTCACAGATGAACAGCTTTCAACATTTTTCTAATTTAAATTGACATTTCGGGAAATAAAAAAGAGGGCCAAAACGGCCCCCTTCAAGTATTTTAAAAATGTGCTAACTACTTCTTGTCAACCTCGTGACCACCAAAGCCGTTCCGCAGTGCGGCAACGACCTTACCATCGAAGGTGTCATCTTGCATAGACTTGAACCGGGCACATAATGCTTCGTAAATAACTGGCGTTGGTACGTTGTGGTCCATAGCATCAGCAATCGTCCAGTGGGCTTCACCACTACTGTGCATCCGTCCTTGGATCTTGTCCAGGTGTGGATCCTTTTCAAAGGCCGCCTGGGCCAATTCCATCAGCCATGAGCGGATAACGGAACCATTGTTCCATAACTTAGCAACGGCAGCGTTGTCGTAATCAAAGTCGGATGCCTCCAGGACTTCGAACCCTTCACCGATGGCTTCCATCATCCCGTATTCAACACCGTTGTGGACCATCTTTAAGTAGTGGCCAGAACCGGCCTTACCAGTGTAAAGGTAACCATCCTTTTGGGAAATTCCTTCAAAGAGTGGCCGAATCCGTTCAAAGACTTCCTTATCATCGCCACCGATCATAAAGTTACCGCCTTCGAGGGCCCCACGCCAACCACCGGAAGAACCACAGTCAAAGAAGTGGATCCCCTTTTCAGTCAGCATCCGGTTGTGCTTCAGTGAGTCCTTCCAGTAGGTGTTACCACCATCAATCACAACGTCATCAGCCGATAACTTAGCGGCTAATTGTTCCATCGTTGCATCGGTTGGCTTACCAGCCGGAACCATCACCCAGACCGTCCGTGGTGCGGCAAGCTTTTCGATCATTTCGTCTAAACTGAAAGCAGTTTGGGCACCGTATGAGCCGGCTTCCTTAACCGCATCCTGGTTTAAGTCAAAGGCAACCACGTCATTATCGTTACGCAACATATTTTGAGCAAGGTGGATACCCATCTTTCCCAAACCAATCAATCCAATTTGCATTAAAATTCCCTCCTGTTATTGGCAGTCTCATCGGGAGAAATGCAAGCCCCCGATAAGTGAAAAAACTAATAAAAGGGCTTTCATAATAATAAAAACCCTTAACTAATTACCAGTTAAGAGTTTCGCACGTTTTCATAAATTAGTCAATTATTTATTTTCTTCGTCATCCTGTGGAGCTGCACTCGCCGAATCGGCCGCTTGGTCATCCGCAGTTGATTGTTCAGCAGCAGACGCATCAGTGTCACTTGCAGCACTTGCCGGTTGCTCACTAGCTTGACTCGGGGCTGCTTGCTCAGCACCAGCACGTTTAACCACCCGGGCAATTGCAACCATATCAAAGGTCAGGTAAATTCCTTCACAGTCCAGGGTCACCGTCCGGTCGTCCTTGTTAACTGTATCAACCTTCCCATGCAAGCGACCAATAGTAACCACTTCATCACCCTTGTGAAGCTCGTTCATCATTTCCTGGTGTTGCTTTCGTTGCTTTTGCTGTGGCCGAATCATGAAGAAGTACATCAAGGCAACCATCAAAACGATCAAGATGATACTTGAGTAGCCCCCAGCATTACCAGAAGCGGCCCCCAGCGTTAAGAAGTTCAAACTATTCACGATTTTTTCCAGTCCTTTCCAAAAATCTCTTTATTAACTGTACCAAACTTTACCGTAAAAAACCACTGCCACTAACCTAATGACCGTGCGGCTGCCCACTGGGCAACCTGACCAGTGGTAATCGCCTGCTGAAGCTCTGTAACAAGGTGGTTTAGTACAAATAGGTTATGGACCAGCAAGAGACGGGTTGCCAAAGGCTGGTGAGCTAATACCAACTGGTGCAGGTAGGAACGACTGTAACCAGCCTGGCACGTTGGACACTGGCAGCCCGTTACCAGCGGGGTCGAGTCATTTGCCAGGTGTTCTTTAATAAGGTGCAACCGTTTAGTTCCCATCAATGCAACCCCGTTTTCAGCAGCCTGTCCGGCGCAATCACTATCAACGAGGTCCATCCCGGCCATTATTGACAAGAGGGCTTGTTCAATGGAACCCGCAGTTGGCAAGTAACGAAGGCCCGCCGCCGGTAACATGGTTGCAACTGTCTTTACTATCCGGGTCTGTTCAGCCAGTTTTACGTCCGGGTCAACTCCAGCAATGCAGTAACCAAATGGCGAATGAGCAACCGCCGCTTGAACACTGGCCTGGCGAACCCGTTTAAGCCCCCCACCGACTACCGCCGCGAGCGTGCCTTGGGGCCATTGGTCAGGCAGCCAGGCTGCAGTCTGTTGGCCAGCGGCTTGCAGGTCATCAACCGGTGCATAGTAATTTTCCCACCGGTCAAAGGTTGTCTTCAAGTCACAACCGAGCTGATCTTGCCACGCGAGGGCGGTAACCGGCGTATAACGTTTTTGCTGGCCCGTCTGGGGGTCATGGAAACTGACCCCGTCTTTTTTCCGTCCCCGCGGTTTTGCCCACCGGTAAGCCTGCTCAGCACCGGCGGTTCCGACAACCAGGCCGGACCACTTAATGCGGTCATGAAGGTCACTAAACTGGGGGTGGCTCCCCTCACCAGCTGTCAACCAGTAGGGCAATGCTGACTGCTTAACCGCTGTGACCCCCAGCTCCTGTAGTTCCGGACCCGTCAAGGTCGCAGTGACCTTCCCGGTCTGGACAAGTAGGGGGGTTGTTAACTGACGATTGCCAACCGTCAGGCGACCATACCGGGCGGCCTGGTCCTGCTTGACCAGGCGAAAAGTTACTTCTTTTACCATTTACTTTTCCCCACTTTCTGGGTAGGTAATTCCCAAGTGTTGATAGGCGGCTGGTGTAACCACCCGCCCCCGCGGTGTTCGTGTCAGGTAGCCAATTTGAATCAGGTAGGGCTCATACATTTCTTCAATCGTATTGGTTTCTTCACCAATGTTAGCCGCAATTGTCTTTAGGCCCACTGGTCCGCCCTGGTAAAAGTTGATCATCGTCAATAAGATCTTACGGTCAACCTCGTCCAAACCATGGCTATCAACCTGCAATAGGTCCAGGGCCTGTTTAACCGTCGCAAAATCAATCTGCGACTTATGTGCCACCTGGGCAAAGTCACGAACCCGTTTAAGCAAGCGGTTCGCAATCCGTGGTGTCCCCCGCGAACGCAACGCTAGCTCATGGGCGCCCTCATCGGCAACCCTGGTATTAAAAATTCGTGCGGACCGGAAGACAATCTGCTTTAACTCATCCGTGGTGTAGTAGTTCATGTGCTCGACAATGCCAAATCGGTCGCGCAGGGGGGCCGAAAGCATCCCCGCCCGCGTCGTCGCCCCGATCAAGGTAAACGGCGGCAAGGGAAAGTGGACCGGGTGAGCTGTCGGCCCTTCACCAACCACAATGTCAATATAATAATCCTCCATGGCCGAATAAAGCATTTCCTCAACCACCTTGGGCAGGCGGTGAATTTCATCGATAAAGAGGACATCGCCAGGCTGGAGCTCATTTAATAACGCCACCAGGTCACCGGGCTTTTCGATAGCCGGGCCACTAGTGGTCTTAATATTGACCGCCATCTCATGGGCGATTACCATTGCCAGGGTGGTTTTACCCAGGCCGGGCGGTCCATAGAGCAACACGTGGTCAAGGGCTTCTTCCCGCTCCCGGGCGGCCTTGATGTAAACCGCGAGTTTATTTTTTAGCTGCTCCTGGCCGATATACTCCGCCAAAGTCTGTGGACGCAGGGTCAGTTCAATCTGTGCTTCACCCGCGTCTTGTGGTTTATCGGACAGGATACCATGATTTTTTTCGTCCACGTTACCCCTCCTTTCTAGCTTAGCAGGCGTAGTGCTTCCCGAAGGTATTCATCGGTCGTCCCCTGCTGATCGTCAAGCTCTTTTTTAACCTTCTTAACCTCGCGCTCTTTGTACCCTAAGGCCTTAAGCGCCGCCAGGGCATCATCTAAGGCCGGGTTAGTATCTGAGGTTGTCTCCTGGGCAGGGCTAAATAAGTCGCCACCAGCAGTACTAGCTAGCTTATCCTTGAGGTCCAAAACAATCTGGGAGGCCGTCTTCTTACCAATTCCCGGGAACTTCGTCAGGTAACCAATGTTATTACTTGCGATTGCATCCACCAGTCCTTGGTGGTCCGGGTTGGCTAAAATCGCCAGGGCACTTTTCGGGCCGATCCCCGAAACATTAATCAGCTGCATAAACAGTCGCTTTTCCGCCTGGTCAACAAAGCCAAACAATGCAATATTATCATCACGAACCGCCTGGTAAACGTATACCCGGACCTTAGTGGTAGGGTCTTCTTGAAAGCGGTAAGGGTTCGCAACCAACAGCTTATAGCCCACTCCATTCACGTCAATTACAATGTATTGGGGGGCCACAATGCTAATCATTCCAGTCAAGTATTCATACACGTTCGGGTAACTCCTTTACAGTTAAAATTCATGGTCATCAAAGTCATCAGCATATGGCACGTGTGACTCTTGAATCCGCTTAAACATCTTCTCCAGGTCCCGGTCGTTAAAGTGAACCGTCACCGGCCGCCCGTGGGGACAATTAAAGGGATTTTCACACTGGGGAAGGCGTTTCAACAATGCCCGTGCCTCACGGTCATCCAGGTGGTGGTTAGCCTTAATCGCCCGCTTACATGACATCATAATTGCCGTTTTCATCCGGAATTCACGGACGGTTAACTTGCCATCTTTAATCAGCCAGTCAATCATTTCCTTAGCGGTGTCCTCTTCTTGCCCCTCCTTAAACCAGGTCGGGTGGGACCGGAGGATGAAGCTGTTTTGGCCAAAGGGCTCCAGGTGCAGGCCGACGCTTTCCAAGACCGCCACGTGGTTACTAATGTTCATCGCGTCGACGGTCGAGTAATTCAACACCAGCGGTACCAAAAAGGTCTGCTGGTCCGGGCTAACCTGGCCAATCTCTTTTCGGTAACGCTCGTAGTTAATCCGCTCCTGAGCGGCGTGCTGGTCCACGATGTAGAGGCCATCACTGGCCTGGGACAGAAGAAAGGTACCCTGGAGCTGGCCAATGTATTGCAGGTCGGGGAACCGGCCCGCCGCGGTATCGCTCTTATCGTGGACATCTAATTCAACGTTGGTCGGTTTCGCCGGGGTCGGCGCTACCGGGGTCCCCTCTTCAAATAGGGGCAGGTGGCCCTCATTTTGGTACCGGGCATCAAATTCCTTTATCTGTGGCGAATCTAGCTCACTTGCCCGGTGAATAATAACCGGCGCACTCAACTGGCTATCAACCGTATCGGCAGCCGCATGGTCAACCGCCTGGTCCGAATGCTTTTCTGTGGTTGGCACCGGGAACGGGGCAGGCTGGGCAACCGTATAAGGCTGGGCAGCCTCTTGTAGACGTCGGTTTAAGTCCGCGACCACCTCTTCATCCGGCTGGGGGCCAAAATCAGCTGCTGGCACGTCGGGGATCAAGTTTTCCTGGGCAATCCGCTGCCGAATTGTCTGTGAAATCAACTTAGCTAACTGGGGTTCCTTGCTGAGCCGGACCTCACGCTTTGCCGGGTGGACGTTTACATCAACCAACACGGGGTCCAGGTCAATATTAATCACCGCGATCGGGTAGCGACCAACCATGAGCTTTGATTCATAGCCCTGAATAATCGCCTTGGTCAGTTCAAAGTTGCGAATGTAACGGTGGTTAATCGTGATCGTAATGTACTGGCGTGATGCCCGGGTCAATTCAGGCAAGGAAACAAAGCCGCTAACCGTAAAGTCAGGGTCGCTTCCTTGGACCGGGAGCATCTTACGCCCGGCTTGGATCCCATAAATCGCTGCCACAACTTGTTGGAGGTTACCATTGCCAGCCGACCGGAAGAGTTCCTTATCGTTATGGATAAGGCTAATGGCTACCGCCGGGTTGGCCAAGGCGAGGCGGTTAACAATGTCCGTAATCCGCATCAGTTCCGTGTGGGGTGATTTTAAATACTTCAACCGTGCGGGGGTGTTAAAGAAGAGCTCCGTCACCCGGACATCGGTTCCCCGCCGGGCCGGTGCCGGCTGGTTGGCCACCATTTCACCCCCGTGCAAGTGAATCGACCGGCCCGCGGTGGCCCCCTCTTGGGCGGTCGTTAACACCACATCCGCCACGGAGGCAATACTAGGCAGGGCCTCACCACGAAACCCCATCGTTTGGACCCGGAAAAGGTCCTTACGATCGTTAATCTTACTGGTTGCGTGCCGTTTAAACGCCAGCGCCACGTCCCCTGCTTCGATCCCATCACCGTCATCAATCACCCGGATGCTATCAAGGCCCGCGTTTTCGACCACAATGTCTATCCGGTGGCTATGGGCATCCAGGGCATTTTCAACCAATTCCTTGACTATTGATGCTGGCCGTTCAATTACCTCACCGGCCGCGATTTGGTCAGCTAAGATACTATTCAGTTCATGTATTTGCCCCATCGATTAATTACCTCACTTTAGCTTTTCTTGCCACTCGTAAAGCTGGTTCATTACCTCCATCGGTGTCATCCCCATCAGGTTCAGCTTCTTTAGTTGCTGGATCACCCGCTGTTCCTTGTGGTCAAGCCTCTTTGTCGCCGGCTTCGGCGCAAACAGTTCTAACTGTCCGCTGGCCTCCACGGCTGGTTGCTGTGGCATTTGGCTTTCTTTGACGCGGTCAGCGGGCTGGGCTTTAGCCAGCGTGGTCGGTAGTTCTAACTCTTTTTTCTCCAACTTTTGGAGGATCTGGTCAGCCCGCTTCAAGAGCTCGTCCGGCATCCCAGCCAACTTCGCAACGTGGATTCCGTACGACTTATCCACCGGTCCCGCACTAACCTTGTGGAGAAAGACTAGCTCACCATTTTTCTCGGTCGCCCCGACATGGACGTTTTTGAGGCGGGGGAGGGTGTCTTCAAGACTCGTCAACTCGTGGTAGTGGGTTGAAAAGAGGGTCTTAGCCCGCACATGCTGGTGGACATACTCAATAATCGCCTGGGCAAGGGCCATCCCGTCATAGGTGGCGGTCCCCCGCCCGATCTCATCAAAGAGGATCAAGCTGCGATCGGTTGCATGGCTCAGGGCGTTATTGGCCTCCATCATTTCAACCATAAAGGTACTCTCCCCGGAAATCAGGTCATCCGCGGCCCCAATCCGGGTAAAAATCTGGTCAAAAATCGGTAGCTGGGCCCGACTCGCCGGCACAAAGCACCCCATCTGGGCCATCACGGCGGTTAGTGCCAACTGCCGCATGTAGGTGCTCTTCCCCGACATGTTTGGCCCCGTAATCAGGAGAATGTCGGTATCATCCCCCATCTGCACATCGTTAGGGACGTATTCTTGGTGGCCCATAAACTTCTCAACTACTGGGTGGCGGCCATCCTTAATTGATAGTTCGTGGCCAGTATTCATAGTCGGCCGGACAAAGTGATAGTCCTCACTGACGACTGCAAAGCTTTGCAAAACATCCAACTCTGATAAGGCTTGGGCCAGCTTTTGGAGCCGCTGAATCTGCCCCTTGACCTGCTCGCGAATTTTGACAAAGAGGTCGTATTCCAAGGCAACGGACTTCTCCTGGGCGCCAAGGATTAGGGCTTCCTTCTCCTTGAGTTCCGGCGTTGAGAACCGTTCCGCATTAACCAGGGTTTGTTTGCGCTCATAACGGTCCCGGGGAATCTTGTCAAGATTAACCTTGGTCACCTCAATGTAGTAGCCAAAAACGTGGTTATAACCGATCTTTAAGTTGTTGATCCCGGTGACCTGACGCTCCTGTTCCTGGAGGTCAGCGATCCACTGCTTTCCATTATTCATGGCGTCGCGATACTGGTCGAGCTGGTCATTATATCCGTCCTTGATCACGCCACCATCAGTAACCGCAATCGGTGGTTCCGCCACCACGGCTCGGTCAATCAAGTCGGCAACATCACTAAGGGGGTCCAGCCGCGCGGTCAGGTCAGCAAAGGCCGGCGAGTCCAACGTCTCCAAGACATACTTAATCTTTGGAACCTGCTGGAGGGAGGTCTTAAGTTGGATCAGGTCCCGGCCGTTAACGCTGCCGTACGCCACCCGACCAGCAAGCCGTTCCAAATCATAAACCTTGATTAGTTCCTGTTGGATATTGCTCCGTTCAAAGTAGTGGTCCAGCAACTCGGCCACCTTATCCTGACGCTCACTAATTGCGGCTGGGTCAATCAAGGGCCGGTCTAACCACCGCTTCAAAAGGCGGCTCCCCATTGCGGTCTTGGTCTCATCAAGGAGCCATGATAGGGTCCCCTGTCGCTTCCCGCTCCGGAGGTTCGTCATTAGTTCCAGGTTAGTCTTTGAGTAGTGGTCAATCTTCATAAAGGAACTGGGTTGGTAAGAAACTGCCCGTTGGATATGTGCCAGGGACCGCTTTTGCGTAGTCAACAGGTAGGAAACCAGCAGGGCGACTACGTGCTGTTGGTCCGCTTGATCAAGGTCCTGGATCAAATAACTAATTTCGGACCGCTTAAGGATTTCATCCTGCTGGGAAAGGAGAATGTGCCGATTCTTGAGTGCCGTCATCAGCTTATCTGGTAGGTTCCCCTCACCAACGACCTCCTTAGTCTGGAGATTGATTAATTCATTAATTACCCCATCCACGTTTGAAAAACTGGTGGTTTTAAGTTCCCCAGTTGATAAGTCGGTGTAAGCCAGTGCAAAGCCATCTGTCGACTGGCTAATTGCACCTAGGTAGTTGTTGCTGCGCGCTTGATCACCATTAAGGTCCATCTGCGTGCCGGGGGTTACCAGGCGGGTAACTGCGCGCTTGACCATCCCCTTTGCCTTCTTGGGGTCTTCCATTTGCTCACAAATGGCCACCTTATAGCCCTTGTCAATTAACACATCTACATAGCTCTCGACTGCCCGGTGGGGAACTCCACACATCGGAATCGGGTTCTTGGCACTATGATTACGGGTGGTCAGGGTTAACTCCAGTAGTTGGGCCCCTTTGACCGCGTCTTCGTTAAAAAGCTCGTAAAAGTCACCCAACCGATAGAAAAGAAAGGCGTCGGGATACTGATCCTTAACCTTTTGATACTGTTCCATCATTGGTGTTTGTTTCTTTGCCAAAAAGGTTCACCTCATTAATTCTCTGTTCAAACAGTTACTATTTAATTATATTTTCTACTACTAATCAACGCAAGGGAGCAGCCAGATAGGTCAAACCGCCTTCTTTAAACTATGATCTTACAACCCCGGATAAAATACGAACAGCGTAGTACACAAATGACCTCCAGCGCCCGACAAAGCCGAACACTGGAGGCCTATTTATGCTTGTGGGGGCGTAAAGACGAAGCCATAAATGGTTCCTGTCATGCTCCCTTTTCTAACAATAAGTTTGCTGACCGCCTGACCGTTGACTACTTCGCGTAATCAACCGCCCGGACTTCACGAATAACCGTTACCTTGATGTGGCCCGGATATTCTAGTTGTTTTTCAATTTGTTGCTTGATATCGTGAGCCAAAGTCGTTGCCTGTAAATCAGAAATCTTCTTTGGCTTAACGATTACTCGTAACTCACGGCCGGCCTGAATTGCAAAACTATGGTCGACACCATCATAACTATTAGCTATGCCTTCAAGTTTCTTAAGGCGTTGAATGTATTGCTCCAGTGACTCACTCCGCGCACCCGGCCGGGCCCCCGAAATGGCGTCTGCTGCCTGGACTAAGACCGCAATCACAGAAGTTGCCGGGACATCCCCGTGGTGGGAAGCGATCGTGTTAATAACGACCTTATTTTCCTTGTACTTCCGTGCTAATTCGACACCGAGTTCGACGTGTGAGCCGTCGACTTCGTGGTCAACTGCCTTACCAATATCATGAAGGAGACCGGCCCGCTTAGCCAGGTTAACGTCTTCACCCAGTTCACTAGCCATAATGCCAGCTAACTTGGCCACTTCAATGGAATGGTTCAAGACGTTTTGCCCGTAGCTGGTCCGGTACTTCATCCGACCAACCGTCTTGATCAAGTCCGGATGCATTGCGTGAATTCCCAGGTCAAAGAGGGCCTGTTCACCAGTCTCCCGTAGCTGACTGTCCATCTGCTTGCGGGCTTTTTCCACTGCCTCTTCGATCCGCGCCGGGTGGATCCGGCCGTCTTGAATCAGCTTTTCCAATGCTATCTTGGCAATCTCACGTCGGACCGGATCGAAGCCACTAATAACGACCGCCTCTGGAGTATCATCAATAATTAGGTCGATCCCCGTCAAGGTCTCAAGTGTCCGAATGTTACGGCCTTCCCGGCCAATAATCCGACCCTTCATGTCGTCATTTGGTAAGTTCACCACGGAAACCGTCGCTTCGGAAACCACGTCTGCGGCACTGCGCTGAATTGCTTCAACAATTAGCTTCTTCGCGTTCCGGTCTGCTGAGATTTCCGCTTCTTGCTCACTGTCACGGATCATAACTTCCCGTTCCGCCTTTAGCTGATCTTTCATTTCCGCAAGCAGCTGAGCTTTAGCATCGGCATGGGACATTTGGGCCACCTTTTCCAGTTCAGCCTGACGCTGGTCAACCAGGTCATTGGCCGTCTGCTGGGCCTGGTGAAGCTTTTCAGCTTGCTGGTCCAACTTATGTTCACGGTTACCCACTGCGGTTTCCCGTTTCTCCAATGCCGTATCCTTATGGTCTAAACTCGTTTCCCGTTGCAGTAAGCGGTCCTCTTGACGTTGAACCTCACTGCGCCGTTGCTTTAACTCGTCTTCAACATTCTCCCGGTAACGGTGGCTTTCTTCCTTAGCCTCAAGAATTGCTTCCTTCTTCGCCGTTTCCGCTTCCGTCTTGGCTGTGGAGATAATCCCCGCGGCCGTTTGATTTGCTGCCGTTAGCTGCTTTTCATAAACAGACTTACGAACAACATAGCCAATAATAAGACCGACAACCATAGAAAGCGCGGCGAAAACTAATAACTGCACTATTTCACCCCCGCTTCAACTATTTGTTGTTGGTTGGTTAATTATTTTCACCGTGCGTTGCTTAAAAAGCACCACACAGAATAAATTTTAATCTTACGTTTCTGAAGTGTCAACAATATTATTTCAACCACTGTGAATTAGGAATATCCCCAAGGACGGGGTACTTCAACGTTAACTTATCATCATCGCGACTAGAAGTGGGTTAGCTTCAGACGACTTTGCACATTTAAAAAACGGGGAGGCTGGGAATTAACTATTATTTTCTAGCTTCTAACTAAGAAAATGCGAACTATGATTTTTGATTTAATCAAAAATTGTAGTTCGCATTTTTGGTTATTTACTAAAAAGGGTCTTAATTGGTTGATCATT
>DXAF01000005.1 GCA_019117185.1 Candidatus Limosilactobacillus intestinipullorum
TAGCTCAGCCCGGTACTCACTATTTAGCCGGTGAAGTTCGTTAAAGATGGTGGTCTTACTAAAGCCTAAGTAGTTAGCGATGTATCGCAAGGAACGTCCTTCATTATGAAGTGTTTCAATGACAACACGGTGCTGGAATGATAAAATAGTGGTGCCCATTAAGGTCCTTCTTTCTAATGGATTGTACGGTAACACCATTAAAGACCTTGATGGGTTTTTCTGTCCACTTAAATGTTCAACTTAAATTTTACAATCTGCCCCTTAGTAAACCGATATTCGGTCCCGGGTTTTACATTAAGTGACTTGGAGATGGTAACGACCGTTGCATTGCCTTGAATCCTTGCCTTAACTGTATCCATGTTTTCACCGCCCTTGGTATTTTAATGCATCAATTATGCCACACGTAATTACTAAAGTAATTACTCTATTCTTGGGTTTACCGACGTAAACTATAATGAAGTTAGCTAATTCCCCTTTTGTTTTAAATCTCTTTTTGCCGTTTGCTATGATAATGGTAATTCAACTATGAAAGGAGTGTTATCATGCAATTCGAGCAAAAGAAGGGCTTCGACTGGTTTAGCCTAATCGTCGGGATTCTGTTCGTCTTTACCGGAATTGTTTCCTTTTGTCATCCCGACAAGACGCTTCACTTCCTAGCGATTCTCGTTGGGATTGCGTTTATCTTCCGGGGAATTTACCAACTGTGGTTCCGTAAGTTTATCAAGGCAACCGTAAACGAGGGCTCTGGCTGGATCGTCTTTGACGCAATTTTAGATATTATTTTAGGAATTATCGTACTAGTACTTCCGGGATTCAGTGCGCTCTACCTGGCAATCCTCTTTGCCATCTGGTTCATCATCGATTCCTTCCTCCAGATCAAGGCGGCTAAGTTCTTCCGGACATTCCACCGGGGTTATTCCACCTGGTTAGTCATTTTAGGGGTTATCAGTATTATCTTAGGGATTATCCTCCTGTTTAGCCCGGTGTTGTCAGCACTAACCATCGTTTGGCTAGTATCCGTGATGCTGATCGTCTTTGGAATTATGCATATTGTCCAAGCATTTTAAGCTAACAAGCGGCTGGCGTGAAAATTCTACTTTTCCGCCAACCGCTTGTTTGATTCATTTAATATTCTAAACCCGTTTCAACTAATCAATATCAATCCGAGTGTCATTTTCGTCACTGGCTTGCAGCTTTGGCAAGTTCAACGTGAGTACCCCGTTGTCATATTGGGCCTTAACAGCGTTCCGGTCCACATCAGGGAGCCGGTATTGCCGACTCATTTGACCATACCGCCGCTCCGTGTGTAAAACATTGCCCTTTTGGTCGCTCTCGTCAGCAAAGGAGTCCCGGTGACCAGTAACTGATAAGATGTTGTTAGCATAGTTAATATGAATATCCTTCTTGTCAAAACCTGGCATATCAATCTTAACCGTGTAACCCTGGTCATTTTCGGCCACATCAGTCTTCATGTGATCTGCCGCTGGGGTAAGGTCAGGGAAGAAGTCATCATTCATCCAGTCACGCATGTTCATCAAGTTGTCAAATAAGTTGTTACGACGTTGAATTTCATTAGCCATATATTGAATCATCCTTTCTCATACCTTGTCTACACCTCTTATCATAAGCACCGCCGGTCAAAATGCAAGGATTTTTTAGCACTCATCACATTTGAGTGCTAAAAATTATCTGACTAATATTGACCAATTGTTAAATACTTACGCGCCCAACCGTTTGCGGCTTCATTAATTTCATCATCATCGGCGGTCCCGCCAATATAATTTAAACTACATATGATAATTTATTCATATTTGATTAGCAATTTGCTGTGCTAAAATGGGGATGATTAATTAATATGAAGAAGGCTATGAATATGAAGTTACGAACAAAGCTATTTATCTTTATCGCGACCCTGCTAGCAGTGGTCTGCCTCGCCCCCCGGTCGGCCCACGCGTCGGCCATGCGGACGCCAATTAACTATCTCAAGTCATCAGAAACGATCCCCTACCCGGATATAAACAAGCTAAAGGATCCTTGGATCAAGGTCAGCATTGCTAAAAACCGTGTCTATATCATGGATGGTCAAAAGGTGGTCTACACGATGTATTGCAGTGCCGGCAAGTACGAAAATAAGAATGGTAAACGGGTCAGCATGACCCCGACTGGGACCTTTGCAATCCAAGACGACCGGGGCAACAGTTTTTACAACCCCTCCGTCAAGTGTGGTGCTAACAACTACGTCTCCTGGCATGACAACGGGGCCTACCTCTTCCATAGCGTGCCGACTAATAAGGCTGGTCACTATATTAAGCCAGAAGCCCAAAAGCTTGGCAAGAGCACTGCCTCCCATGGTTGCATCCGCCTTTCAGTGCCTGACTCTAAATGGATGATGAACGTCCCCACTGGCACTAAAGTTGTCGTCCAAAATAATTAGTAGGTGCGTGTTAAATGAAAACTGTCCACATTAATAATGTTGAGATACCGGCCGTCGGTATCGGGACCTGGAACCTCGGTGACGACCCCAATTGCCACGATGATGAGGTGGCTGCAATCCGTGCTGGTCTCAACCGCGGCGCCCGGGTGGTTGACACTGCCGAGATGTATGGTGAAGGGCGGTCGGAGCGGATCGTCCGCGATGCTATTAAGGGCTACCGGCGTGACCAGCTCTTTATTATTGATAAGGTTCTCCCCACTAATGCCGGACACCAGCGATTAAGCACCAGTCTGGAACAAAGTCTGCACAACGTGGGAACCGACTACTTTGACCTGTACCTCCTCCACTGGCGGGGAACCATCCCCTTAGCCGAAACCGTTGACGAGTTAGAAAGGATGGTTACCCAGGGGAAGATTCGCGCCTGGGGCGTTTCCAATTTTGACGTCAGCGATCTTAAAGAACTGTGGTCCCTGCCAAAGGGTCACCACTGCGTTGCTAACCAGGACCTCTATAACCTTGACGAACGGGGAATTGAATACGACCTCCTCCCTTTGATGAAGAAGCACCACCTGCCCCTAATTGCCTACTCACCATTAGCTCAGGGGGACCAACTTTCTGGTAAATTAACCAGTGACCGGTTACTGCAAGAAATTGCGGCGAACCACCAGGCCAGTGTCTACCAGGTAATGCTGGCCTGGACGATCAAAGACAGCGGGATATTGACCATCCCCAAGAGTAGTAGTGTGGCGCACGCCATTGCCAATTGGCAGGCTGGGGAGCTTGACTTTACCCCGGACGAACGAGCTGCCCTAGCACGCCGGTTCCCCCGTCCACAGAAAAAGCAACCATTAGCAACTATTTAATAATTTAAAACAGGGCCGACTAGCCAACACTAACTTGGTGTCAAATAGTCGGTCCTGTTTTATTATGCCTCTTCCCAAGGCTTCTTAATGGTAATGGCCCCCAGCAGTTCCTGTTGGGCCTGGCGGTTAGCTGCCCGGTGGCTGCGCCGCCGTCGATAGCCACCAACTAATGTCCGTTGCTCATCAGTGGTCGGGACGAGTTCGTCATACAGCACCTGCTCGGTCGGGTCTTGGATTACGTAAGTCATCAAACAAGTAAAGCCTAAGAAGCGCTCACCAGTACGCAGGTGTTCACCAATTACCTTAACAAAGACTTCCAATGACCGGTGGCCCAAACCCGTTACATAGGCCTCCATGCACATTGAATCTTGGAGGTGAAACGGCTTTAGAAACTGGACATGGTCCATCGCCGCCGTAACGACCGTCGACCGGGTGACCCGCATTGCGGCAACTGACGCCTCACCGTCCACTAATTCCAGGATCCGACCCCCGAAGACCGTCCCATGTTCATTTAAATCAGCATTAAACACCCGGTGGATTGAAACCGCCAGCGTATCATTACACGTGACCTTCATTAGCGAAACCCCTTACATTTTTATTTTCCTATTTATTTTAACACAATTTGATTAACATTAAATTTCTCTCACCATTTGCTCAAAAATACACTATAATGGTAGCAAGGCTATAAGAAAGGATGGGAGATTTATGGCTAAGCAAACAAAGATTAACACACCCGCCCTCTACATCAACACGGATCGCGGTGTGGCATTACTTAATTTAAGTCAAGCATATTACAAGGACACTTATTCACTAGTGAACAGTGATGAATTATTAGAGATCATCAAACTTTACCTTGATTCCAAGAATCCAGAATACGATGATGATGCCTTTGATAACGCCACTCCTGAACAATACGTCCAAGTATTGAAGAAGATCCTAATTGATGATGATAGCGCCTTTGACAAGTACGATCCGAAGGACATTCTCGCCAGCGTTGAAGACCTGTACTCATTCTACCGGTCCCTGCTCCGGGTCACGGTCATTAACTACAACAACAGTAAGATTGCTGGTAACGAGTTCAAGATGATTGACGGTCAGTTAAATGACCTCGTCCGGGAAGCTTACCGGGTGGTTGAAGAAAAGCTACAAGGCTTCCCAAACCAGACTTACCGGCAAGTCAACGCTGGTTCCAACGCTTCCATGCTGGTCCAAACCCACGACTGGCCAATCCCCGAAGGCTATGACCAGTTACGTGACATCGACTTCATTGACACCGTCATGTTACGGCCGCCAATGATGATGCACACCAAGAGCAATAAGCGGGAAGGGGTCTTTTCCGCCGTCAGCGAGAACCCCATCAAGCGTTTTACCGGTCAAAAGGGTCAGTGGTACTGCTACCCCGCTAAGATTGGTGAAAGCTTAGCCTACATTTACTTTAACGTTGACTACCTGGTTAACGGTATTGCTCTGTCTAACCTCTTCCAACTGGCCCGTCCAGATGAAGTGCGGGGACAAAAGCCGGACTTAATCCTACTATTCGGGCTAAAGGAAACGGAAGGCATGGTATCACACTACTACCACGATACGAAGAACGATATCTGGGTTGGTGAAGTGCCATACACTGACAAGACCACTTACTTTGGCTACATGAAAAAGATGTGCCTGACCCTGCACAACCTTCACCAAATTTACAACGGCAGCCTGCCAATCCACGGTTCCATGCTCCGCGTCCGCTTTACCAACGGCAAGGAAAAGAACGTGGTCTTCTTTGGCGACTCCGGTGCCGGGAAGTCAGAATCAATCGAAGCCATGCAAGAAATTGCTGACGATAAGATCGTTGACATGGAAACCATTTTCGATGACATGGGGAGCTTTACCATCGGCGATGATGGTAAGATCTACGCCCAGGGAACCGAAACTGGGGCCTTTGTCCGGCTCGATGACTTATCCAGTGCGGTTGCCTTCAACAACATGGACCGGGGAGTCTACCTCAACCCTGAGCTATCTAACGCCCGGGTTATCATCCCTGCCGACACCTACGAAAACGTCATCCAGCACCACCCAATCGACATGTGGGTTTACGCTAATAACTACGACGATAAGGTTGGGATCCACCGCTTTGAAAATGAAGATGAGGCCAAGAAGGTCTTTGTCGCCGGTAAGCGGAAGGCCCTCGGTACCACCGATGAAGTTGGCATGAGCACCACCTTCTTCGCTAACCCATTTGGGCCGGTCCAAGAAGAAGAAAAGACCAAGCCAATCATCGACAAGATCTTCAACAAGCTCTTTGCCAACAACGTTTACGTCGGCGAAATTTACACCCACTTGGGTAACGATAAGTCTAAGGAAGCCCTGCATGAATCTGCACGGGAACTATTGGATGTTTTGATGAATAACTAATAATTAAGACTAACTAAAAGGGCTGTGACATAATCTCTACAGCCTAGCTAAAGTACGAACAGCGCAGTACACAAATGGCCTCCAGTGTCCGGCAAAAGCCGAACACTGGAGGCCTATTTGTGCTTCCTAAAGGCTAGCTGCGCGTCGACGGGGGTTCCCGAGCGGCTTGCTGCGCGTCGAAAGACGAACTAGCAAGCTAGTTCTGTCTCCCTTTATTTAGTTAGTAAGGTTAAATTTTAATACCAACCGTGTGATTGCCAGAACGCTTGGGCCGCGGTCCAGGAACCGTAGCGGTTAGCAACGTATTGGTCAGCAACCCGTTCTTGGTTAGCAGCGGAGTAGTCACCGTTTAAGTAAGAAGCGGATAATTGGTACTTACCAATGTATTGACCGTTCGTGGCAGTGTAGGAACCACCAGATTCACGCTGGGCAATCCAGGCCTTGGCAGCAGCATCGTTACCAGAAACGGCTGATGAGTATGAGCTCGTAACAGTCGTGTTTACTGCAGCCGCATTAGCGGATTGCGTGTAACCACCCGTCGTTGGGGCAATTGTCGTAGTCGTTTGGCCTTGGCCCGCTACTGGTTGGGTTTGATTAGTGCCCTGGACGCCAGTAGTTTGGCTAGCCGATTGGCCGGTCGTAGCACTAGTTGTCGTGCCGTTAGAACTTGGCAGCGTGGCAATTTCTTGTTGGGTTGCCGGTGCCACTTCACCGTTATCCTTGATAACCAGCTTTTGACCAACGTAGATCAAGTTTTTATTTGCAATGTGGTTAGTTGAAGCTAAAGTGTCAACGAAGGTTAAATCGTGACCAAACTTGTAGGAAATTCCGGATAAAGTATCGCCACTTTGCACCGTGTAAATTGAGTCAGCGTTTGCGCTCGTAGCAGTTGCAATGGTGCCCAGTGCAACTACCCCAGCAACAGCAGCGGTAACTTTTGCGACGCGTTTAGATAACTTCATAGAGATAAAATCCCATCCTTTTCTAAAAATCTATTGATTTGCTTCGTAGTCAAGATTGATTCATATCAATCAACAGTTAATACTATAACGCCGTGAGGTTACACCCCAATTACCCGCAATTTTCAATTTAGCACCGCTTAGTAATAATTCGTAACAAATGATCATTACTTTTCACCAATGGCCGGCAAAAGACCGCCGTAACAGTTTTTTATGGAATACTCAGACAACCCTTACTTGTAATAATAACGATAAAAAAGCTACGATTTTTCAGAAATTCTCCTGAAAATCGTAGCTTTCTTTCGTCTTTTAGACACTCAATGTAACATTACCGTAATCAAAGTGACCTACTTTTTTAGCTCCTGCTGAACATAGTAGTCAATTGAACCCATTTGATCTGGTAGGGTCGTCTTAAACTTATCGTTATTACCACCATTCAGGTAAGCGTAATCGCCATTTGGCAGTTTTACTGCTAACCCAATTCCGATGTTTTCCAAGGACGTTCCGTTTTGATACTTTGCAGACCACTGCGTAATCCGAGTTGTTGGATCTGGAGCTACACCGGTTGATAATGCCTTGGTAGTAAAGAGGTCGGGGTACTTGGCTTGTAACTCAGCCAGGTACTTGCCGCCATATTTCTTTTGACCTTCGCCCCCACCAATTGTGTAGGCAAAGTAAATCTGGTTAGCAAATGTCTTACCATCGACACTCATTTGTTTACCATATTCGTTGGCCCGTGTTACAGTAACAGCTTCTTGACCACTGAAACCAATCATCTGGTTCATTACTAGGTCTTCTTGAACCTTTAAGCCAGCCTTGTGTAACGCAGCGATGACGTTAGCTAATTCTTCGCCGCTTCCATACTTAGTTGGATTCTTGGTCGTCCCTAATGTATAACGGTCATTCGTCGCATACCCTTCATTGTACCGACTCATCGAGAATGGCGTGTATGCGGGCGCCATCCAGAAGTCGGTAATGCCGAGGTCACTAAATAACTGAGCGTTATTAGCAATGACGTTGTAGGCATGGTCCGTTATACTAGTTGGTTCTGGTTGGTACAGGCTGAAGTCCTCGTAAATCATATGAGAATCTAAGGCAGCATTTGACTCAAACGTCTTATCCGCATGGGAAACCACATCTGCAGAATCCGTGGATGCATTTTGATCACTAGAGATGACTGGAACCCAGACACCTAAGTAACCACTGACGTATGGATTTGCATAGCCCTGAACCTTAACGTATAAGTTACCATCCTTGTCGGTAGTCAGGGTTGCTGGATTCAAGCTACCACTACCATCATAGGTTAACCCAGCCGAAGTCGTATCTACCAGGTTGCGGTACTGCTGGTTAGCATGCTCCTTACCCATGTTGATAATAAAGGTGGAGTTTGCCATTTGGGGGTCATTAGCAACAATTACGGCCATCCCCGTGGTCCGGCTAAGTGGGTCGTTGCCCATGCTATTGGCATCGGCGACACCCTTACCAAAGCGAACACTAACCAGTGCGTTGCTGCCGTACTGTTCCATCGATTGACCACCACTTACGAAGGACTTCCGAGCCTTCATCAACGTGGTAATGGCGTCATAGTACATTGACTTCTCAGCCATGTACGGCTTGGTTTCATTATAAAGGTCCCCGTAGTAAACCTGTGGAACCGTGTCCTTATTGCTTAAAAGAATTGCGTATTGAGCAGGCACATTGTATTGGGCATATTGTTTATAGGTTCTTGCCTGGTCCACGTAAAATTCTTGCCAAGCCTGGTTAGCATATTCAGCCTTGTAACCAGTGGTCATAATATTCTTCACACCAGGATGATCATTGATAATTATCTGGTTAATAAGGTTCTTTCGCATGTCATGGTTAGTAACGAATGACCAGTTTGGTGTCTGGCTCTTGCTACCATCATCATTAGCCCGGTGAACAACCGAGTTAGTGGCAAGGTGTGTGATGTCGTCACGATTGGATATCCGTCCAAGAACATTTTCAAGAGTGTAGAACATCGCTGAATCCATGTATAGCGCTTGATTACCTTTACCATCCATTAAGGACTGATCAACGCTGCGCCAACCCTCGTTGTAAACCAAGTGATTATTTGCGTTAGTCTGATTGCCCTTAGTGTGGTAAAGGTCATTCATCAGTTGTCCTAACTGGTCAAGGACATCCGCGTCTACACCTTCGGCAGCATCGACCCGAAAACCATCAAAGTTTCCATCTGGGTTATAGTTCATCAATTTTCCATAGTTGAGTAAGAAGTATTCCCAGTTAAGATTTTCCGCCTGAACAACGGGATTAGAGTTGTCGATATCATTACCAACCAAAAGTTCTGGGCTAACAACTTCTGGGCTAACGCTGTGGTTTCCCTGTTGATTATTAAGGGTCCGGTTCATCAGGCGGTATTTACTGTCTGCATAGCTCGTGTTTCCCTTTGTCTGATCAGCAGAATTGTTATTAACAAAGATTAATTGATCACTACTAGTAGTCCCAATAACGTCTGGCATATAAGAAGGACTGTTAGTCACCGACAGTTCTGATGCAGCAGATAATGATGGGACAGTCTGCATAAAGGCATTGACGTCATTTGCCAATTTGCTGGTACTCTTATTTTTCGTTATGCTTTGTTCAATTACATAACGCAGGTTTTGCGAGTCCTCATTCAATATCTTGGTATCAGTGCTGGCAGACAAATCCGCGACCTTAGCTGGTGTTAACCCATAACCTTCATTAGTGTAACCATGGTTGACAAAGTACTTAATAAATTGAGCCTGAACATCCTTGCTTGGCCATGCATACATTAAGATTGGCCGCCAGTCACCAGCACCGGTCTTATACCAGGTCTTACCATCCTGACTCGTACCAATTGGCCGGTACCAGCCAGTATAACTCAGGTAACCATCAACGTTATTAATCGAACTAGTATCTAACGAGTAAGCCAGGTTTTCCCAGGTTCCGGAATTGAGACTCTTCAACAGCTTGTTAGTCCGCATATCATAAATATTAAACTTGCCGTTTTCAATCACGCCCCGGGTGCTGACCATTGCCTGGTCACTACCCTTTTGGAAACTATTAGTAACCGGATAAGTTGCAGACCAGAAGTCAACATTGCCTTCACCCTCACCGGTTTCACCATCAGCGGAGAAGCGGTGGACTAGCTGTACCTTGGCATTAGCAATGTTTTCCTTAAGCGTGAGGTAGCCTTGGAAGCCCGAACGATCACTGTTGGTAATTGCGGGGTAGACATTATTCACATCATCGCGCTGCTGGTTAACAAGACCGGTCTTGTCAACCCGGGTCCGGGCAACTTCACGACCATTTACCAAAACAATTAACCACTGGTAAGGACGAGCCGCGCTTTGGTCAGCTGCGTGCCAACCGCTATATTCAATCTGGTTACCAGCAACCTTAACATAGTCAAAACTTCCCGCATTCGTTGCGTAGTTGCCACTTACTTGATCGGTTACACCATTAGCATCTGGATTCCCATCTGCACTATTGACAAACCGCAGCAGAACCTGCATCTGGCCCGTCAATTGGTTCAACTGGTTGGTACTAAACTTAATAACCGTATCAAAGCCACTCTTCCCGCTGTCGTAAATAGCTGGGTAAACCTTGGCGACATCCGGACGACCGACTAAGGTTAGCTTTTGCCGGGCCACTTCCTGACCATTATTCATTACCAATAAGTAGGCATTTTGCTGTTGAAGGTGGTTATCACTGGCCATCCAACCGGCCACGCGTAGTCCATCACTGGTCATCTTAACCTGGTCAATACTAAAAGCTGTATGGTTTAACGTAAACGGTGCTGACCAAAAATCAGTATGGGTACCGTCATTACCGTTACCGTTGGCATCGGTTGAATAACGACTAACTACGGAGTAAGTGTGACCACCAAATAGTCCGTCAGCAGAAAAGCTCCCTTCAAAGCCAGAATTTAATGCCGACGCAACTGTTGGGAATGCCTTGGCAACATCTGCCCGTTGGACCTTAGTAGCCTTGACAACGCCCACTTGTTGGTGAGTCGTTTGATCATACAAGATTAGGAAGTGGTTACCTTCTAAGGTTGATAAGTCTGTAGCATGCCAACCGGTAATAAATAATGAGCCATTACTGAAGTTAACACCATCAAGGTAGCCTTGGTTACTCTGGTTGGCCGGAGCAATTGAAAAGGCTTTGAACCACAAGTCAACATTTTGGCCTTCGCCGTTGGCACTATTACTGTACCGACTAATGACCTGGTAGCGGTGATCATAATTGAGGTTGTTAACGTTAAAGGCATTCGCAAAACCAGCATTACCAGCGTTGACAATTCCGGGATAAACCTTGGCAACATCTGGCCGCTGTTGACCATCCTTTACCAGTTGCCGGGCGACTTCCTTACCGGCCGTTTGATCAAAGAGGATTACATAGTGGTAAGGCTTTTGAATCGCCTGGTTAGTGGCATGCCAGCCAGCCACCTGGAGTTGACCGTTAGTAACAACCGATTGGTCTAAACTACCACGGTTACTATCATCAAAGACGATTGGTTGTGATTCCCAGTCCACGTAGTCTGAGTTACCGTCCGCTTGGCCACTGTAACGACTGATGATCCGGATTGCGTCACGGTAACTTTGCATCTTATTAAAGTTAACCTTAATTGATGCGTTGAAACCAGATTGGTCAGCATTATACACGTTGTGGACATTTTTAACGTCAGGGCGGCTAACCGCACTAACCGTTGTCCGACCTAATTCTGTATTAGTCGTGCTGTCATAGGCAATAACAAAGTGGTAGTCCTTATTTTCCGCCTGGTTAGTGGCATGCCAACCGGAAACCTGCAGCTCATTATTGTTAAAACTAGCAGAATCTAAGTTACCATAGGAACCATTATCTTGATGGTTGTAGTCTTGACTAGCTACTTCCTTCTGGTTATTAGTAGCTGCAGGAGCGATCCCCAACTGCCCCTGAGCAGTGCCATTGTCAACCGTGCCCGTTACTGCTGGCTGCGGCTTTGCAGTGTTAGCTTGCTGGTCAGCATGTGCCGTCCCGGCCATTAAGAGGGCCGTTGCAAATGCGGCAGTCGCAACGATAGCACTCACCCATTGCTTACCATCTTTGTACATTTTATAGTGCTTTTTGATTTCCATAATTTCCTCCCCAGGATTTTTACAATGAATCTTTCCTAATTATACACCGTAACTACCAAACTGCCGCAAAGTAAAAAAATTATCCGTTCAACCAAGAAAAAAAGACGCCGCTAAAAAGAAATTGCTCTCTTCAGCCACGTCTAATTTATTTAGTAGCAGAAATTGTTTGCTCACTAGCAGTCACCGTACTTCCGCTAGCAACCGCAAACGGTTCGACTTTCACACGCCCACCAAACTGCTTAGCAACCCGGGTGACTAGCTGAGCACGACTTTGTTGGCCAGTACCACTGACCTTAGGAATGAGATGGAGGCTACCGAAATGTCCCGGCTTTAGTGTCGCCCGCGCATCCCATTGACTGTCATCACCATCTAAAAAGTTACTATAGCTAATTGCCACCTTGCCTTCATTAAACAGGTTCAGGTCAGTGGTTACGTGCGCCCCTTGGGCTTGGTAGATGTTTAATCCTTGAAAGAGCTGCGGGGCCCGCAATTGATTATCCTGTCGAAAGCTAACCTGGGCATTTGCACCAACAAGCAGTTCGGTAGCGGCAAACAGGGGTTGGGCGCTTTTTATAAGCATTTTTTCTTCGATCGTCGCCCGACTATTAGCCCCAACAATAATAACGTTATGCGGATTGGTCATTGTGCCGCGGGGTGTAAACCTAAGTACCGTTGAGACTTGCCGGTTATCAGGAACGTAAATAAATTGTCCGCCGTCAAGCTGGGCTAAGTGGGCAGCAAATAGCTGGTTGTCCTGCCACTTGATCCCCTTTTCCATCAAGTTTTCTTGTAAGAAATCCGAATAGTCTTGGACCGCTTGTTGGAGGGGCTCAGCAATATAATCGGCACAACGCCCTTTTAGCCAACCATTGCTGTTATTTTGACTACCCACCTGCCAGGGTAACCACTGATCCTGATCCGGAAATGGGGGGAATTGCTTTTCTAACGCCTGGGCTAACTGGCGCTTCTTGGTTAGCCAACCTGGCTCCGCCGCCCAAACAACATTTGCTGTTGACATCAGTCATCCCCCTTAGTGGACCAACTTATCCCAGATAACCACTTTCCCCTGGTCAAGCGACTTGGGGACATCAATGATTCGCTGGTTGGCACTTCCCCGAAACTGTAGGGTAAGGTCCTTTTGGGCAAGGAGGAAACGACCGTCGACTAAGATGTCGAGGTTTCGTAAGAGTTCTAACTTATCCGCCGACTCCTTTTGCAACTCTTCCCAGGTGTACCCAGTCCACGACCAGACATCCTTGTGGTGACCAAATTCCTTGCGGAGGCGGTGAACCAACTTTAGGCAAACTTGAGTATTTAAGAAGGGTTCCCCACCCAGGAGGGTCAGTCCTTGAACATAGTCATGTGCCAGGTCCTTCATAATCTGGTCTTCTAGTTCCTGCGTGTAGGGCTGACCATAGTGAAAGTTTTGGGCCGCCTTGTTGTAACAACCGGGACAGTTAAAGAGGCAGCCCGAGACGTAAATGCTGCACCGGACCCCTTCACCATCGACAAAGTTAAAAGGCTTGTAATCGGCAATATATTGGAGCGAATGGTCCTTGGCAAGCCATTCTTGGGGTCGAGGGTTATTAGGTTGACGTACTTGCTTGTTTTCTACCATTTGATAACCTTCTTTAAATCTGTTGTCCCTTGATTGAAGCGTGCGTTTCCCGTGAGTCCATCTGCCGGGACGTCTCAAACGCCGCTGCTGACTTAATCATCTGCGGGTCCATGTGCTTAACCCGGTGGATAATTTCCTCATGGCGCCCGTGAACCATTGGCCGCTGTTGGGGGTTACCCAGGTAGCCACAAGTCCGCTTAACGACGTCACAGGTTGCGGGGTCCGAGTTACCACACTGGGGACACTTAAAGCCCCGGGCCGTTGCCTCAAATTCGCCCTTAAAGCCACACTTAAAGCACTGGTCAATCGACGTATTCGTACCCAGGTAACCAACATGGTCATAGGCCCAATCCCAAACGGCTTCTAAGGCCTTCGGGTTCTGCCGGAGGTTCGGATACTCACAGTAGTGGATGAAGCCACCCGCCGCTTGGTATGGGAAGTCCTCTTCAAATTCCAGCTTCTCAAATGGGGTGGGGTGCTTACGGACATCGTAGTGGAAACTATTAGTGTAGTATTCCTTGTCGGTGACGTTTTCCACCCGGCCAAACTTCTTAATGTCATCCTGGCAGAAGGTATCGGTCAATGACTCAGCAGGGGTCGAATAAAGGCTGAAGTGGTAACCCTCTTCGTCTTCCCACTTGGCACAAAGGTCGTGCATCGCCTTGGTAATTGAAACGGCAAAGTCGTGGGCCTCCTGGTTATGCTCCCAGTTTGGGCCATAAAAGGTGGTGCAGACTTCATAAAGACCAATGTAGCCTAAGGAAACCGTGGCTCGGCTGTGCTTAAAGACTTCATCTACACTATCGGTCCGCTTGAGGCGCTTGCCAAAGGCCCCATACATGTAAAGTAAGGGGGCGTTTTCTGGCTTGGCTTCCTTGGTCCGCTTGATCCGGTAGTCGAGGGCGATCTTGCAGATTCGCATCTTTTCCTTAAAGATTTCCCAGAAGAGCTGCTTATCACCCTGGGCTTCTAGGGCGATCCGTGGCAAGTTGACCGTTACGACCCCGAGGTTCATCCGTCCGGAATTAACCTCCTTACCCGTTTCGGGATCCGTCCAGCCCTGTAAGAAGGAACGGCAGCCCATCGGTGTCTTAAAGCTCCCGGTAATCTCCTTGATCTTATCGTACATCAAGAGGTCCGGGTACATCCGCTTCGTGGAACATTCCAGAGCCAGTTGCTTAATGTCATAGTTCGGGTCCCCAGGGTTGAGGTTAAGTCCCCGCTTCAAGGTAAAGATCAACTTCGGGAAAATTGCCGTCCGGTGTTCCTTACCTAGCCCCTTGATCCGGATCTGCAAGATTGCCCGTTGAATTTCCCGGGAAATCCAGCTCGTCCCCAGGCCAAAGTTAATCGTCGTAAATGGCGTCTGTCCCTGACTGGAATAAAGGGTATTAATCTCATACTCGAGGGCCTGCATGGCATCGTAAATATCCTTCTTAGTCTTTTCCTTGGCAAATTCTTCCCGTTTGTCAGGAGCAATCCACTTCTCAGCATCCTTCATGTGCTTTTCGTAATTAATCTTGGCATATGGTTCTAACAGTTGGTCAATCCGGTTAGCGGAACAACCACCATATTGTAAGGATGCCACGTTGGCAATGATTTGTGACATTTGAGCCGTTGCGGTTTGGATTGAGCGGGGGGATGAGACCCAGGCATTCCCAATCTTAAAGCCGTGCTTAAACATCTCATCGAAGTCAATTAAGCAGCAGTTGGTCTCGGGGGTCACTGGTGAGTAGTCCAAATCGTGCCAGTGGATATCACCGCGCAGGTGGGCTTTGGCGACAACCTGCGGTAACATACGGAGACCGAGGGCCCGGCTCACGACCCCGGCTTCTAAGTCCCGTTGGGTATTAAAAACCTTACTGTCCTTGTTAGCATTTTCGTGGACAACAGTATCCTTGCGACCGAAAAGTTGCTCTAACTTATGCTGTGGATTAGTGGCTTCAGCAAATTCCTCTTCATCTTGTTGGCGGTAGTCTAAGAACCGCTGGGCCAGGTCGTTGTGGTCAGCATCTTGGAGTCCCTTTACAAACAAATCCGCGATGGTGGTCGTCTGGACCTCTTGCTCATTAACTAGCGCATTAAAAATTGCCAAGTCAACACTGTGCCGGGTCTGTTCGTCGGCATCCAGTGCATCTAAGACCAGGTTAATCTTGTACGCATAAAAGGAGGTGGAAGTCCCATCGCGTTTGATAACCTTCATCTTCGCTAGGTTATTTAAGTCTTTTTGATCAATAATTTGGACCTTCATTCTCCTAATCCCCTTTCAAGTTTAACAGTTACTATACTAGCACAAATACAATCTGTAGAAAGTATTGACTTTGAAAACACTATATGTTGTGGTTGATCCGTGATAGCGGTCCCCAAGTCAGGTAAAACGCCAAACCCCTTTAACACGATAAAAAAGAAATGCCATGGTTTCAGTATTTCTTTTACTTTGCTCGTCACCAAAATGATCATCAGCAGCAAAATCTACGTTTGCTCTTTTATCGAAAGATAGATTTTGGATTGGCCGGTTAAAAATGATTCTTTCTTCATAATTGAAAAAGAACCTGGCATCTGGATAATTCGGGTGTCAGGTTCTTTATAATTTAAATTTAATTCTAGTAGTTACCGCCAGTCATTGCACCAGTACCATTAGCAGGTGCACTTGGGGTAGTCGTCTGATGGCTTGGGGTGTACGTTGCACCACCGCCACCATGGTAACTGTTGCCGCCACCGCGGTAAGCAGAGCCACCACCGGTATAAGCATTGCTACCGCCAGTCGAACGACTGCCACTATTGGACGTCGAACTACCGCCGTTATTACTTGACTGTGCATGGTTACTGTTTGAACTGCTTGACGAATGACTTGATTCGCTGTGGCTGGTTGCCGCACTGCTTGAGCTAGAAGAACTATCAGACTCTTCATCATCGTCATCTTGGTCCTTAACCACTAGCTTCTTAACAACCTTCTTGTTCCCCTTCGTGGCCACAATGTCGTAAGTACCCGGGTTGTCAAAGGTGTAGCTAAATTCAGTCTCATCATTAACGGTCTTAAAAACCTTGCCACTATAGTGACCAACAATCTTAACCTTGGTTCCTGGTGAAACGTTGAATTTAACCTTCTTTTCACCCTCATCATTTAGTTCGACCTTCCGATCAAACTCAATCGTAACCTTATCTGCACTTTCCTTACTCGTCGTGGGTGTTGTCGTTTCAACCGGCTGAGCAATCTCATGGCTGGGGTGGTGGGCAAAATAAATGCTCCCCCCAAAACCACCGATAATCAAAATAACTAGCAGCCAGTTAAGGAAGACCCGACTATGGCCGACCATTGTCCGACCATGCTTAATGCGGTGAACTTGAAAGAAGAACTGCAGCACTAGTAAGGCTAACGCAACAATCCCACATAGCATTAGTGTTTTTTGTATATCCATATCCACACTCTCTTAACTAGGCCTTAACAAACTCATTGTTGGCTTGGTCATACTTAAATGGTGTTGTCCATTGGTCCGCCGTGAGCTTGCCATTGCCTTCTTTGTCATCAGTGTAACGAAGAACTAGCTGAACACCATCCGCTTGGGCTGCCTTAACTGCATCATCACTCAAGGTAATGGTAGTGTCAAAGCCACTTTGGTCAACGTTATAGATCGTTGGGAAGGCCTTTAAGACATCATCGCGCTTAGTTAGCGTCACCTGACTCCGGCCCAGTTCATGCTTAGTATCCTTAGCATCAAGGACAATGACGTAGGCATTCTTGTAGCCAGAGCCATCACTAGCCATCCAGCCGGCAACATGAAGTTGGTTTGGCGTTGCCGCCGGTTGTTGGTCACCCTTCGTCGTTCCCTTATCGCCTGCCTGCTGGTCAGTTGCCTTTGAGTCGGTCTGCTGGTCAGTTTTTAGCTCTGCCTTGGCAGCCGCATTTTGGGCCTTAGAACCATTCGTTGGTTGGGTAGCCTTCGGGGCATCCTTAGTGGCTGCGACTAATTCAAGGTTATCAACCGAGTAAGCCTGTTGGTTAAAGGCAAAGGCATTGTTAAACCAGTAGTCGGTGTAGGCACCGTCACCACCGTTGCCATCAGCACTAGTCGAGTAACGACTTACTAAGGCGTAGGTATGGCCAAAGATTAGTTGACTCATATCAATACTGTAGTTAAAGCCGGAATTCAGGGCGCCATTAACCGTCTGGTAGGCCTTTTGAACATCTGGACGGGCAACTTGACCATTCTTATCGTCGAGTTTAACCGCCGCCACCTGCTTATTGGCCGTTGCATCGAACAGAATAAGGTAGTGGTTTGGTTCTACCTGGCTGTAGTTAGTGGCGTTCCAACCAGTAAAGGTAACCTTACCAGTCTTACCATCAGCGTTTACACCATCAAGGTTTGCGAAATTAGTGGTGGTCCCGGAAACGAGCCGGCGGGCTGGGAACCAGTAGTCGACATTGCTCCCTTCACCACCAAGGGTATCACTGTAACGACTAATTACCTGTAGGTTATGGCCCAGGTCAATTCCACTGAGGTTGAACTTAACGTTAAAACCAGACTTGCTTGCACTCAGTAGGTTAGGGTAAACCTTAGCAACGTCAGGACGGTCAATCCCGTCCTTAACTAATTGCCGACCAATTTCCTGGCCCGTTGTGGCATCACGCAAGATGATGTAGTGGTACTTACGGCCAACAACCTGGTTGGTGGCGTTCCAGCCAGCAACTTCTAACTGTTGACCATCCTTAGTTACGGTCATTCCGTCTAGGTTGGCAACATTAGTGGTGTAGTCCATGGTGTAGTAAGAACTAACCAGGTCGGCTGGGTTTTCGTTACCATTCGGATCCGCAGTCCACCGGGAGAGGATCCGCAGCTTATCGCCCGTCTTAATTTGACTCAGGTCCAGGTTCACTGGGTCATCAAAGCCTGAAGTAGCCGCGTTCCATACCGGGTGCACCTTGAAAACGTCGAGACGGTTAACCCCGCGCGTAACCAACTTACGACCGACTTCATGGAAGTGACCAGTAACCGGGTTGGGACCGTAGTCCAGGATGATCAGGAAGTGATAGTTACGGTTAAAACTATCGCTGTTGGCATTCCACCCCGTAACGTGGATCCCGGTGTCAGTCATGTGAATGTTATCAATGCTGGCCCAGTTACCTTGTAATCCTGCTACGACTTGTTGGTTATAGGGGTCGGTACCATCACTGATGTAAGTAACGGTATGACTCTCATCCTTAGTATCTGGGGTAACAGTCACCGTCGGGATGGTAACCTCACGTTGACCGTCAACCGTGGTATGGTAGTAAGCAATTTGTGGAACCGTAAAGCCTTGCCATACCGCATCGCCGTCAGCTTCCCATTCCGTGTAGTGACTTGTACTTTGACCGTCGGCACCTAAAACCGCGTTGTTGGAACGCTTAAACCAGACTGTTTGGACTGTTGGGTCCTGTGTACCCACTGCCAATTTGTAATTAATCGTCCGGGTGACTTTCTTCCACAGGTCTGGTTGCTGAGCCTTTTTAGTCGGGTCCGGTGTCTCGAGTCTAGTGGCCTTCACGTAAGAAATGTTATAAGTAACATCAGTCGTACTTGCCGTAACATCTTCACTCGGTAGCGCGGTTACATACTTATCTTGACCCTTATCATCCACGTACTTAGAAACATAACCATCTTGTACAGGAATGCCGTACGCGTCCCACTTTGCTGCACTAGCAGCCTTCCATTCACCATAGACGTCCTTACCATCAGCATTTTGGGTCTTAGTCCGGTTGAAAGTAACCTTTTGTACCTGTGCAGATTGGGTACCATCAGGGGCGGTTACGTTGATCGTCCGGGTAACTACCTTTTGCGTGTTAGCATCGGCAGGTGTAGGATCGGCAGGCTTAGTTGCCGCCTGGTCCTTCCCTTGGCCAGTAGCCGGCTTCGTCGGTTGCTGGTTAGTTGTCGCCTGATTTTCCTGATTATCAGTACCTTTATCTGCTGCCGGAGTGGTTGCTGGTTGTTCAGCCGCATTGGTCGTTTGCGTTACCGCAACCGGTGCCTGGTCATCAGCCTTGACTTGCTGGTTATCAATGGTCATTCCGGCCATTACAGAGAAGCCAAGGACAGCAGCAGTAACCCACAACTTACCACTCTTGTACATCTTAAAGTGTTTTTTACTTTCCATTATTATTAAGACCTCCAAAAAATCTCAAATAATTCTTCAAAGTTCATTGATTTCCTAACTATTCTATCACAATTAAGTTAATGACAATACCTAAAATAAAAAAAGCCACTTCCTTACCTCCGTAAGAAAGTGACTCATTTTATTAGCTGAATATTATGAAAGAAATGCCTCCGGTGGGGGTCGAACCCACACTCCCTCAACGGGAACTGGATTTTGAGTCCAGCGCGTCTGCCAATTCCGCCACAGAGGCATCAGCTAACTAAAAGGTGGTAATCGGATTTGAACCGATGATA
>DXAF01000053.1 GCA_019117185.1 Candidatus Limosilactobacillus intestinipullorum
TCGTAAAACTTCATTGAGGATTAAAAGTTTTTCCTCTGCTGAGTATTTAGATTTTCTTCCCATAGAAAAAGCCCTCCGAGTATAAGATGAATTTTCTATTTCATCTGTATACTCAGAGGGCATTATAGCCATGTCGTGCCCCCTTTTTTAGGAGATACTTAGTATATAAAAGGAGAAGTGTTAGATGTCTTCAGGGTGCCGTTGGATGTAAACAACCTTCGTGTCAGTGCATTCAAGGATACCGTGCATACCGTCAGAACCACCGATACCAGATTCCTTAACACCAGCGTGGTAACCTTGCATAGCTTCGAAGTAGTTCCGGTTGACGTAGGTTTCACCGGCTTGAATCTCGTTAACAGCGTAGGCGGCCCGGTCAAGGCTCTTGGTGAAGATACCAGAGGTTAGGCCCATCGTGCTGTCGTTGCACATGTCAACAGCTTCTTCAAGGGTCTTGAAGGTCATCACTGGCAGAACTGGGCCAAAGATTTCATCTTGGATAGCGGAACCATCCTGCTTGACGTTGGTCAAGATCGTTGGTTCGTAGAAGAAGCCCTTGCCGTCAACTGGCTTACCACCGGTAACAACCTTGGCGCCTTCCTTAACAGCTTGCTTTACTTGGCTGTCAACCTTTTCAAGGGCGGCCTTATTGATCAGTGGACCCATGCCAATCTTAGGGTTCTTAACCGTATCACCAACCGTGATCTTCTTAACGGCAGCGGTCAGCTTTTCCATAAATTCGTCCGCCACGTTTTCTTGGACGTATACCCGCTGAACGTTATTGCAAAGTTCACCGTTGTTGTCGAACCGTGAGTTGATGATGTCATTAACGGCTTCGTCAAGGTCAGCATCATCACAAACAACTGCTGGCGCGTTCCCACCTAATTCAAGGGAAACTTCACCCACGTGTTCAGCAGCGGCAGCCATGATCCGCTTACCAGCGCCAACTGAACCAGTCAGGCTGGCCATACCGATCTTTGGGTTCTTAGAAAGTTCGTTTCCAACAACCGAACCTGGTCCGGTAACAAAGTTAACAACCCCGGCTGGGATGCCAACCTTGTCACAGAGCTTAGCAAATTCAAGGGCACCAATTGGGGTGTCAGAACTTGGCTTCAATACGATTGTGTTACCAGTTACCAAAGCTGGGGCCATCTTCCGGGCAATCAGGAAGAATGGGAAGTTCCACGGCAGGATACCAGCGATGACACCAATTGGCATCCGCTTCAACAGAATCGTCTCGTCTTTGTTATCGGATTGAATAACCTCACCCTTGTAAGTCCGACCAGCTGCTGCCATGTAGTCAAAGTAGTCAGCGGTGAAGTTTACTTCAGTCTCAGCCAGTGAACGAATCTTACCTTGCTCAACTTGCAAATTCTTGATCCACGGTTCAGGATCCTTGCGAATTTCTTCCGCCAGCTTGTGAAGGTACATCCCCCGGGTTGGTGCAGGTACCCGGTGCCAAGTCTTTTCGGCTTCAGTGGCCGCGTCGATTGCTTGCCGCGTTTCTTCCACCGTCGCACTTGGCACGGTCCCTAAGACAGCTTCATCATTTGGACTAATGACGGTAATCTTTTCACCTGAATCTGTATCAACAAATTTACCATTAATGTACATCTTGTAGTGTGGTGTAGCCATTTTATTGCTTCCTTTCAAGCATACTAGTTAAATGCCTTAAACCAACTTTACTAACTGGGTAAATTACTTGCCGGGCTGGTAGTCCTTATCGATGATCAGAACTGGCTTGATGGTCTTACCAGATACGGAGTCTGCATTCGCTTCGTTAATTTGGTCAAAGTCGTAGAACTTTTCGGTCTTGTCAAAGTCGAACATGCCAAGCTTGTAGAATTCAATCAGCCGCGGAATGTCAACTTGTGGAATTGAGTCACCCATGTTAACACCAACGATTGTCCGGTCAGCTGGGCAAAGGTCGTTCCAAGTGTTAACGTCGATGTGTTGAGCAGTAACGGCAATGGCTGCCAGAACACCGCCCTGTGCTAAGGCTTGGATAGCGTCTTCCATGACCTTAGTAACACCAGTAGTATCAACGATGTAGTCAACACCCTTGCCATCGGTCAGCTTTTGGATAGCCTTAACCATGTCTTCATCATTAGTATTGATGGCGTCAGTAGCGCCCAATTCCTTAGCGAGGTTCAACCGTTCTGGAACCCGGTCAATTGCGATAACCTTCGTGCAGCCAGAAATCTTACCAGCCATCATAGCAGCCAAGCCAACGGCCCCAGTACCAGTTACGGCAATGGTGGAACCTGGTTCAGGCTTCAAGGTGTTGAAGACGGTCCCAGAACCAGTTACGTAACCACAGCCCAGCGGTCCAAGCTTCCGCAAGTCAAGGTCCTTAGGTACCTTAACCGCATTCCGTTCACGAACAACGGTGGTCGTCGTGAATGATGATTGGTCAAACATGTCATCAACTTGGTGGCCATCTTCAGTGAAGTGGGCACTGCCGTCAGGACGAACACCTGACAAGTTGTTAGCAGCGTAGTTCAAGCACTTCGTTGGTTTACCCTTCAAGCAGTTGATACAGTTACCACAACCATAGAATGACAGGATTACGTGGTCACCAGGCTTGAAGTCCTTAACTTCAGGACCAACCTTTTCAACAATCCCGGAACCTTCGTGTCCTAAGATAATTGGGTAACCAATTTCGGCATCACCCTTACGAAGGGCTTCATCGGAGTGGCAAATACCAGTTGCGACCATGTGAACTTGGAGGTCGTCAGCTTGCATGTCAGCTAATTCAACGTCGTCACGAATATCAAACTTTGCACCTTTCTTATCTACAACAGCAGCTTTGATTTTCATAACAATACATCTCCTTAAATAATTGCAATCGCTTTACGATGTTTAAACTATCACAAAGTTTGCCGAATGTTAGCTTTTATGGTACCGGTTGGTTTTATAGCAATTGTTACACATGTACTTAGAGTATGTCTGATTGCTACTAATTCTTGTGAAACTTTAAACTTAACGTATGATGAATTGATCATCTATTTGTTCAAAAAGTTATTTTAAAAAACAAAAAAAGCAGTTAGCGCTTAGCAAGTCCTTAACTGCTTAATTTTATTTAACAAGCTGTATAGCAGCCCTAATATGTCTTTGTTTGCGGCCGCTTCAATAAGACCACCAGTAAGATCATTGCTTCAACTGCAAAAATTGCAACTGCGCAAACAATGAATAAGAAGTGATAGGATGCAGCACCAATCACCAGTCCACCAAACAAGGGACCAATTGCCTTTCCTAACGACGAGTAAGCATTCAGGATCCCCTGATACTTACCCTTTACCGCGACCGGAGACAGACTATTGACGATTGCTGGCATCGTCGGGATCACCGTTGCCTCCCCAATCGTTAGTACCACCATTGCCAGGATATACCAACCATATGACTTGGCTGCCAAGAGGAGGACAAACGATAAGCCAATCGTCAGCGTCCCGATATAAACCAACATGTAAGGATTGTTGTACCAGCGACTTAACCATGATAAGACTAGCTGGGAAACCACCACGAGGACCCCATTAATCGTCCACAGGAGACTATACTTGGTCATTGAAATTCCCTGTTCGGTCATAAAGACGGATAGGTTGCTCGACCACTGCTCATACATGGTCCAAATCACGCATAGGCTGATAAAAAAGGTCCAACAAATCCAAAGGTTAGCCTGGGGGATCGCCAGTGCTGTGCCCGTCTGCTGCTGGTGTTGCTTAGTAGTTGTTGGTTGCGCTACGTCACCAAAGCACGAAAAGGCAATCGCCGCCAAGACAAGGTAAAAGGCCGCCGTAATTGAAAACAGTGGTGCAACACTACCGCCGGCATATTGGTAAAGGGGCCCAACAATCGTCGTTCCAATCACCATCCCCAGGTTACTGGCAAAGTATAGCATACTAAACACGTAACGGCCGTCCTGACTAATCTTAGTCGCGTAGGAATTGATCAAAGTAATGATCCAGCCATTAAAGAAGCCAATGGCGGTCAACAGGATCGCATAAATTGGCCAGCCGTTAAAAAAGATCAAAATAGCAATTACCACTGTCGCCACCACGGTACCGCCGAAAAGGAGCCAGTGGGGGTTGTGGCGGTCAAAGAGGAGGCCGCTGATGTAACTGCCGACCACGTTTGCCCCTGAATAAAAGAGGAGCACAATTCCTGACATCGTCAACGATTCATGGAGTTGGTCGTGCATGTAAATCGTCGTCAATGGCCACACAAAACTGTTACCAATACTACTGATAAACATGCTGACCAGCAACCACTTAAGCTTAATACCACCCGTCTGTTGCACGCTTGCCACCTCCTAATTGCTGAAAATAAGGCTGGAAATTCATCTTCCCCAGCCCTATTTTTGACTTTATTGGTGGTCCTCCGGGACATAGGCAACGGAAGCAAACTTATTGTATGACTTGGCAAACAACAGCTTGACCGTTCCCCGCGGACCACTCCGGTTCTTTTCAATAATTACTTCAACTTCACTAACGTTGGCAGCGTCATCATCATCTTCCTGCTGGGCGCCACCCCCGCCTTGTTCATCATCATCGTCCCCTTCGTGCTCGTAATAGTCATCACGGTAGAGAAAGCTGACGATATCAGCATCCTGTTCGATTGACCCAGATTCACGGATATCGGACAGTACCGGCCGCTTATCTTGCCGCTGCTCGACCCCCCGGGAAAGCTGGGATAACGCGATTACCGGCACCTCTAGCTCCTTGGCCAGCTTCTTCAACTGCCGGGAGATCTCCGAGACTTCTTGCTGCCGGTTATCCGGGTTATTCCCTTCAATCAGCTGGAGGTAATCAATGACGATTAATCCTAGATTCCCCTTTTCCTTAGCGAGGCGCCGACAGCGGGCCCGGATTTCTGAAACCTTAATTCCCGGCGTATCGTCAATGTAGATCTGCGCATTGGAAAGGGTCCCCATTGCCATATACATGCTCTCCCACTCTTCCGGGGTCAACTGCCCCGTCCGCAGGTGGTTCGCGTTAATATTTCCTTCCGCACAAAGCATCCGGTTAACTAGGGACTCGGCCCCCATTTCTAGGCTAAAGATCGCCACCGTCGTCCGCTGACCATCTTCATCAGTCCGGGTCGCCACGTTCTGGGCGATGTTAAGCGCAAAAGCCGTTTTCCCCACTGCGGGACGGGCCGCCAGGATCACCAGCTCGTCCTTATGCAGCCCTGTCGTCATCTCGTCGAGTTGCTTATACCCAGTTTTAAGGCCAGTAACATCGGTCTTCTTCTGAGATAATTCGTCAATGTGGGCCAACGATTCGTCCAGTACTGATGAAATCTTTTTAAAGTCGGTCTGGCTGCTTCCCTCGGAAACCTGCATAATTCCTCGCTCGGCTGAATCCAGCAGGTCATCGATTCCCTGGTCGTCAGCATAACCCTCATTAATGATCTTGGTCGCCGTCTCAATCAGCCGGCGCCGGGTCGCCTTGTCATGGACAATCTTGGCGTAGTAGCCAACGTCACGGGCAGAAGGCACCGAAGACGCCAGTTCGGCAATGTAGGTCGCCCCACCGACATTTTCCATCTGGTTGTCCTTTTGCAGAGCGCTATTCATCGTGATGGGGTCGATCGGTTGGTCGTCTTCATACAGGTCGACCATCTTTTCAAAAATAATTTGGTGAGCCCGCCGGTAAAAGTCACGGGGCTCTAAATATTCCATTGCATCGCCCAACGCGTTCTTACTTAAAAAAGCAGCTCCGAGAACTGCTTTTTCAGCTTCAAGATCGCGTGGTTCTTCTTGTACCGGTGCATTATCCATGACGATACCGCTCCTTTGAATTACTAATTAACCTACTTTTCTGCGATGTGGACACGGATTTCGGCGGTTACTTCTGGGTGCAGCTTGATTGGCACGTTAACGTAACCCAAGGCCTTGATTGGCGCTGCCAGTTCAATCTTGCGCTTGTCAATCTTAACCTTGTATTGCTTAGCCAGGGCCGTGGCAATTTGCTTGGTTGAAATGGAACCAAACATCCGGCCATCAGTACCGGCCTTCCCACTCAATTCAACGACGGTCTTGTCATCTTCTAGGACCTGCTTAACCCGTTTGGCTTCTTCAAGCTCTTCTTCCGCGTGCTTTTCTTCGGCCCGCTTTTGACCGGCTAACTGGCTCATTGCGGCCTTGGTAGCTTGCTTAGCGAGTCCCCGCTTAATCAGGTAGTTTTGTGCGTAGCCGTCAGGAACTTCCTTTACCTGACCCCGCTTACCGCGTCCACGAACATCTTGTGTAAAAATAACCTTCATTGTTGTCACTCCTCTGTTTGTTCTTCATCCTTAGCTGTGTCCTTGTGGTTGAGGATGTCAAGCAGGGTTTGCTTAACCTCTTCAATCGTTTGGCCACTAATCTGGGTTGCGGCATTGGCCAAGTGACCACCGCCTCCCATCTTCTCCATAATTACTTGGACGTTAAAGTCCCCCATCGACCGTGCCGAGATACCGACATCGCCAGTGACCCGCTTGGTAATTACGAAGGAAGCATCGACGTTTGAAATCTGTAAGAGCATATCTGCTGCCTGGGCGGCCGTCACGGAATCATAGTACCGGTCCTCTTCACCAGTACAAATGGCAATGTGGTCGGTGATCTCTGCCCGCGCCAACAAGTGGTTCCGCTGCATAAAGCTATGCGAGTCTTCCTTCATGAAGGATTGGATCATCATCCCGTCCGCACCAGCCGAACGCAGGTAACTAGCAGCGTCAAAGGTCCGGGTCCCCGCACTCTTAGTAAAGGACTTGGTATCAATCTGAATCCCCGTCAGCATTGTCGTGGCTTCAAGCTTATTAAGTCCCTTGCCTTCCCGTGGCTGGTACTCAAACATCTCCGTAATCAGCTCACAGGTCGATGATGCGTACGGCTCAATGTATACCAACAGTGGGTTTTCAGGGAATTCTTCCCCCCGCCGGTGGTGGTCAATGATTACTAACCGGTTTTGTAGCTTCTCATAGAGGGCCGGTGAAATGGTGATGCTTTCCTTAGCGTGGTCTACCATTACCAGCAGGCTATTATCGGTAGCCTTTTCCAGTGCCGCACTTGGTGAAATAATGTGGTCCTTGATACTTTGGTAGTTATCAATTTCTTGCATGAGCCGCTGGATATCAGAGTGCTGGTGCTCATCATCAACCACAATCCAGCATTCCTTATCATTCATCTCCGCAATACGGCGAATCCCTAGACAGGCACCAAGGGAGTCCATATCGGGCTTCTTGTGACCCATAACAAAGAGCTGGTCAGCCTGGTCAATCAATTCCTTTAGAGCCTGGCTAATCATCCGTGCCCGTACCCGGGTCCGTTTTTCCATCGGGTTGGTCTTACCGCCATAGAAGCGGGCGGGTTGGTCCTTTGACCGGACGACAACCTGGTCACCACCCCGGCCTAGTGCCAGGTCGAGGTTATCTTGAGCGGTATCTGCCAACTTAACCAGGTCATTTTCACCATAGGCGATCCCCACGCTCAGGGTAACCGGTGAATTCTGCTGGGACGTATTTTCACGGATAACATCGAGAATCTTAAACTTCTTCTTTTCCAAGACCGCCAGTGACTGCTGGTGGCCAATAATCAGGTAGTTATCGTCATCGATTATCTTCATCAGCAAGTGGTTCGCCGTTGCCCACTTGTTAATCTCAGAAGTTACGTAGTTGTGGAGGTTTGAAACATCCGAATCACTCATCCCCTGGATCAATTCATCGTAGTTATCAAGATAAATATTTCCCAGGAAAATTTGTTCCTGTTTAAACCGTTTGCTAATTTGTTCGTACTTCGTGACGTCCATCAGGTAGATCACCCGATTTTGCTTTTGAACCAAGCACTCGAATTGGCGCTGCCGCCATGATACTACCTGGGCCTTTTTAGCATCCGCGTGTTGCTCTATAACCTGGGCCAGCTCAGCATCTACTTCAGCCAGGGGCTTGCCAACGACCCGCTCCAGACTGAAGTAACGTGCCATGTAGGGGTTAATCCACTCGACTTCGTCACGCTTATTAAGCATGATCATCCCCACTGGCATCTCCAAGAGGGCTTCTTGTTGCCCCTGCTTAATCTGATACATTAGGTGGTTAAGGTACTCATTGGCATCAATGACGAGCCGGCGTAGTTGTTTGACGCTGGCTACCCCGCCAACTAGTGCCACCACGAGCACAATAATGCCCGTCAACCAGTTAAACATAAAGGCAAACCATAAACCAATAATTGTTAATAATAGCAAATAGCAGATGTTCCAGCGGACGGCTGGGTACTTAAAGTAAAACACCCAGTTTTCACGACTGAAAAACTTTTGCATAGTAATCCTCCCAAGTGGGCCGTTTCGACCCCATTTTCCCTGGATAGATCTATCATATCACATCGGCCGGGAATCGTGGTCCGAAAACTAAAACGCCCATTCTCTCTCCATAACCTAGTATATTACTAATTCGGGGTAAAATAAGTAAGAGATGCTCACAATAACTTTAGGGAGAAACCATGACTAAAAAAACTTACCAGTTATCAATTTCATATCTCCCGAACTAAAATAAGTATTCCCTGGTGGCTGTATGTTGTCGGTACGCTCGGCATGATTATCTCGCTGTGGTCGCTCCCGCTACTTCTTCTTAGTGTTTTCCTTATTCCTATACTAATCTACTTCTTTGTCACCCACCAGGTTCTCTCCTTTACATTCATTACTAGCAGTTATCTTTTGAGTTTTACGACCCTGTTCATTGTCATGGCCGTGATCGGTCCCATTGTCATGGGAATTTATGGTTACTTTTCGCCCCACACAGCGGTTTACTTTAGTAACTGGGGCGGTAATTTCATCTTAATTATTGAAGGATACCTGACCTACTTAATCCTAAAGTGGGCCCGGCCAATCTACCAAAAATATACCCAAGTAGTTGTACGTCAGCAACTTGTTATTGCCTGGATAATTAACGTTTTTTATGTTAGCTTCTTCCTTGTCCGTTTCAGCTACCATGTCCAGCTACTCAAGGTCGCAATGCCCATTTATTTTTTAAGTGCCATTGCCTACATTCCCATTACACTAGGCGCAATGAAGATTAGCACAAAATACTTTGCCTACCGTGATTTAGCAACTAGTCAAGCGATTGAATTGCAGAATCTCCAAACTTACACCAGCCATATCGAAACCATGTACGATGACCTTCGGCGTTTCCGGCATGACTATAAAAACATCCTCCTCAGTCTGGAGGACGTGATTAAAACGGGCACAATTGAGCAAGTTCAACAACTCTTTAACTAGATTGTTTTGCCAACCAATGATAACCTAGAACTGCGCACCGCGGTCTTAGGGCACCTTAAAAACATTGAAAACCTGGAGATTAAGATCCTGGTCTATAGCAAGGTCATTACCGCTATTAACCAGCAAATTAACGTTACCGTTGAAGTAGCAGACCCCATTAAGCTCAGCCCAGCGGTGGAACTAGTTGACGTCTTAAGAATGATTTCAATTCTTTTTGATAACGCAATCAATGCTGCGCAACAGACTACGGACAAGCGGGTTAATTTCAGCTTTTTTGCCAAGGCAGGCGCACAGTACATTGTAGTTGGCAATTCCACCCAAGCCGAACACATTGACCCCCAAAAGCTTACGGGTAACTTTAAAGGCCTCGCGGGTGGTCGCCACGGGCTCGGTTTGCGTACCCTTCGCATTTTGCTTGCTAAGTACCCTTTTATCCAGCACAATACTTCTTCCAAGAATCATTGGGTCGAACAAATACTAATTATTCATCACAATGGTAAGTAACTTTAACGTAGTTGACCCTTGATTAATAAAATGAGGCCGCGCGTTCAGTCATTAGCAACTGAAGGCGCGGCTATTTTATTACCGTTATCCCATCGTGGAGATAATCACTCGCATTTTTATATAACACACTGCCGGACGATCGTTAACTCGCACCGGAAAGTACCCTTCACTTGGTAAAAAAAGCTCTAAATTATTGCCAAAGACTTTCCGCCTCGTTGCCGAAATGTCAACCTTCTCCGGACAAGTCAGTACCGTCTGGTACTTTTTCATAACCAGCTGGCCGCGCTGCCTGCTCCGTTCGTAGGCCTTCCGCATTACCGAAATACTAATCCCCTTGACCTGCTTCTTGCCAACTGCTCCCCGCCCCAGGTAGGCAATGGGGAGGTGGTAAGCATCCGGGCGCTTGCTAGTCTGGTTAATAATATAGTAATCGGTATAAAGGGGCCGGTGGTGATGATCAAAATAAGACATTTCAATCTTATAGTACCCCGTAATCCGCTCTAACGGTTGTACTTGCCGGGTCGCAACGAGGTAATAACCCGTCAAAATCATGGACAGGGTAACAAATGCAATGGCCACCACCGTGATTAACCGGCGATGCTGTGGCTTATCATGGCGGGTTATACTGACAACCTGCTGTTGGACCTGCTTTAACGGTGTATGGCAGACCGGGCACTCCTTGGTACCAATTGGCGAAACCTTTCCACAGGTTGGGCAAACCAGTGCTAGCATCCCCGGTGACTTTGCACCGCAGTTTCAGCAAAACTGTGCCTGGTCATCGTTTAGTGTATTACACTTTTCGCACTTCTTCATTTTGACCATTCCTACATTTTAAATCAAAAAGGAGTGAAGCTCGTGCCGTCAGTGGCCTTCACTTCACTCCTTTTCTCACGAATTAGTCTTCAGCAACGAATGGCAAAAGACCCATGATCCGTGCACGCTTGATTGCGATGGTTAACTTACGTTGGTTCTTGGCACTGGTACCAGTGACCCGACGTGGTAAAATCTTACCCCGTTCAGAAATGAACCGACGTAATAAGTCAGTATCTTTGTAATCGATGTATTCGATGTGGTTAGCGGCGATGAAGTCGACCTTACGACGACGACGTCCGCCCCGACGTTGTTGTGCCATGAAATTACCCTCCTATCCGGTAAAAGAATTTATTTAGAATGGTAATTCATCATCAGAAACGTCAATCTTCTTTTCACCGTCATTGTTATCAGTGCCGGTTGAGAATGGCGCGTTATTAGCTGGGGTGCTACCACCAAAGCTATTGTTGGATGATGGATTCCCTTGAGGAGCATTATTAGTCTGCGGTTGACTGCCACCGAATTGTTGGGGTTGACCACCAAACGGTTGATTGCTGCCATTATTAAATGGTTGTTGCTGGCCGCCCTGGTTCATCCCGCCATTTTGTTGCCGGGGTTCAAGCAATGCGAAGTTGTCAACTACCACTTCCGTCACGTACACCCGGTTTCCCTGCTGGTTTTCGTAGTTCCGGGTTTGAATCCGGCCCTCGATCCCAACTAGTGAACCCTTGTGGGTGAAGTTACTGAAGTTTTCTGCGGACTTACGCCAAATGACGCAGTTGATAAAGTCAGCGTCCCGGTCCCCGTTTTGGTTTCGGAATTGCCGATCAACAGCCAGGGTAAAAGATACCACCGCTGTCCCGCTCGTAGTGTACCGCAACTCAGGATCGCGCGTTAAACGCCCAGTTAAGACTGCACGATTAATCATCGATCGTTCTCCTCTCTATAAAATTGACAATCTAATTAAGCATCAAGCTTAACGATCATGTGACGCAGGATATCGTCACTGAACTTTGAAAGACGGTCAAATTCGTTCAATGCTTCGTCAGAATCAGTAGTCAAAGTAACTACGTGGTAAGTACCTTCAGTGTACTTGTTGATTGGGTAAGCGAAGCGACGCGTTGACCAGTCCTTTGATTCAGCGATGTTTGCACCATTGTCCGTCAGCACCTTGTCGAACCGGTCAACCAGTTCGCTCTTAGCTGATTCTTCGATATCAGGACGAATGATGTAAGTAATTTCATATTTACGTGTTTCCATGAATGTTACACCTCCTTATGGACTCTGGTTCTTCTCAACAGCGAGAAGAACAAGGAGAGCAGACGTCTGTACGTATACTCACAGATATAAAATATAGCATAGATATGGGTTTAAAACAAGGTTCGAATAACGATAAATCCTGAGTTTTGCGGCTACTTAATAAATACGCAAAGCTCAGGATTTAGTCTTTTTTATTCTGGATTTTCTTCAGCTTCGCTCTCTGGCGTGGTTGCAGAAGACTGGTCACTGTTCTCGTCACCATTAGACGAATCGTCGCTGTCGTCTTCTTTTTCCACCTTCGCCATGGTAGCAACCTTAGCCCCATCATCCATCTTGATGAGGTGGACACCAACCGCGGAACGACCGGTTTGCGAAACACTCTCGATGCCGAAGCGGATGATAACTCCCTGGTCAGTTACCAGCATGATATCCTCATTCCCAGCCACGGTTGTCATACCAACCAATGGCCCGTTCTTCTTCGTCACGTTGACGGTCTTAACACCAAGACCACCCCGGCCCTTGATTGGGTATTCCCGAGCGGGCGTCTGCTTACCAAAACCATTTTCACTGATTACTAAGACATTATCGTCCGCGTTCAGTGGAGCGGCACCGATTACGTAGTCATCATCACGCAACCGAATTCCCCGCACACCGGCCGCACCCCGGCCCATTGACCGGACAACGGCCGAATTAAAGGTTAATGCATAGCCATGGTGGGTCCCGATAATCATCGTTTGTTGGTCATCAATCACGTCGACATCCATCAGTTCATCATCCTCGTGGAGGTTAATGGCCTTAAGCCCATTACTTCGGATGTTCTTGAATTCTGGCACTGGCGTCCGCTTAACGGTCCCCTGCTTAGTCGTAAAGAAGAGGAACTTATCGTCATCATTTGTTTCATGTGAAACATTGATCACGGCACTAATCTTTTCCTTGCTATCAATGTTTAGCAAGTTGATGATCGGAATCCCCTGGGCTGCCCGGCCGTACTCTGGAATTTCATACCCTTTCATGGAGTAAACCTTACCAGAGTTGGTGAAGAAGAGGAGCAGGTCATGGGTCGAACTGGAAATCAGTTGCTCGATGAAGTCGTCGTTGTGGACACCCATCCCCTTAACACCACGACCACCACGGTGCTGGGACTTAAACTCATCAACCGGCAGCCGTTTGATGTAGCCATTGTGAGTCAGCGTCACGATAATGTCTTGTTCTTCGATCAGGTCCTCATCTTCAATGTTGGTAATGTCACCAACCTGAAGCTCCGTCCGCCGCTTGTCGCCAAACTTGCGTTGGATTTCCATTAACTCATCATAGATGATCTGGTTAATCCGTTCCCGGTGGGCCAAAATGTCCTTGTAATCGGCAATGGCATCGGTCAGTTTCTTGTATTCGGCTTCGATTTTTTCCCGTTCCAGACCGGTTAACCGTACTAGCCGCATGTCCAAGATGGCCTGGGCCTGGCGGTCAGACAAGCCATAGTTATTCATCAGCTGACTCTTGGCTACTTCACTGGTCTGGGACTGACGGATAATATTGATGATCTCATCAATATGGTCCAGGGCGATCCGCAGCCCTTCAACGATGTGGAGACGGCTCTGGGCCTTCTTTAAGTCAAACTGGGTCCGCCGGCGAACAACGTCTTCTTGGTGTTCCAAGTAGTACTGCAGGATTTCCTTAAGGCTAAGGATCTTGGGTGCGCCGTTGACAATCGCCAACATGTTGAAGTTAAACGTCGTCTGCATCAGCGTCATCTTGTAAAGATTGTTGAGGATCACTTCCGCGCTGGCATCCCGCCGCACGTCAATTACAATCCGCATCCCGTCCCGGTCAGTTTCATCATTGACGTCCGTAATTCCGTCAATTTCCTTGTTCCGAGCCAGGTCCGCAATCCGGCTGATCAGGTTGGCTTTGTTTACCATATACGGAATCTCGTGGACGATAATCCGCTGCTTACCATTCTTTTGTTCTTCGATATCAACCTTTGCCCGGACAATGATGCTGCCCCGGCCAGTTTCGTAGGCCTTGCGAATGCCAGCCTTGCCCATTACAACCCCACCAGTTGGGAAGTCTGGGCCTGGTAAGACCTTCATCAATTCTGGGATCGTGACGTCGGGGTTGTCCATCAGCATGTGGATGGCGCTAATTACTTCGCCCAGGTTATGGGTCGGAATGTTAGTCGCCATCCCGACGGCAATCCCGGAGGCCCCATTGACCAGCAGGTTCGGGAACCGGGCCGGTAACACTGCTGGTTCCTTTTCCGTCCCATCGTAGTTTGGCGTAAAGTCAACGGTATCCTTGTTGATGTCACGAAGCATCTCCACCGCAATCTTACTCATCCGCGCTTCGGTATAACGCATGGCGGCGGCGCTATCACCATCGACCGACCCGAAGTTACCGTGGCCATCAACTAGCATGTAACGGTAACTAAAGTCCTGGGCCATCCGAACAAGCCCTTCATAAATTGAGGAGTCCCCATGGGGGTGGAACTTCCCCATGACGTCCCCCACGATCCGGGCGGACTTCTTGTACGGCTTTTCTGGGGTAACCCCCAGTTCATTCATCCCGTATAAGATCCGCCGCTGAACGGGTTTTAAACCATCACGAACATCTGGCAACGCCCGTGACACAATTACACTCATGGCATAATCCAAGAATGAATTCTTCATCTGGCTCGTCAGCTTGACGTCCGTGATTCGATTTGACATATCTTCAGCCAAAGTCGTTCCTCCTTATTTCGTTTCCCTTAAATTACAGGTCAAGGTTTTCAACAAACTTCGCATTCTGCTCGATAAAGTCTCGCCGTGGGCCCACCTTGGTGCCCATCAGCATTGGGAAAATTTCGTTTGCCTGTTCAGCGTCATCAAGTTGAACCCGGAGCAGGTGCCGGTTTTCAGGATCCATCGTGGTTTCCCATAATTGTTCGGCATCCATTTCACCAAGCCCCTTGTATCGTTGAATAACCGGCTTAGGGCTCGGTTGCAGCGAACTAACTACCTGGTCTAATTCCTCGTCCGTTTCAATGTATTTGACAAACTTACCCTGCCGAACCTGGTATAGCGGTGGTTGGGCGATGTAAACATAACCGTGCGTGATCATTGGCCGCATGAAGCGGTAAATCAAAGTCAATAGCAGGGTCCGGATGTGGGCCCCGTCGACATCGGCATCGGTCATAATGATCAACTTGTGGTAGTTGGCCTTGGTAATATCAAACTCATCACCGAAGCCCGTTCCCAGGGCCGTAAAGAGGGAGCGAATTTCATCATTTGCCAAGACCCGGTCCAAGGTGGCCTTTTCAACGTTTAAGATCTTCCCCCGGATTGGCAAGATCGCCTGGGTCAGCCGGGAACGTCCCTGCTTAGCAGACCCACCGGCGGAGTCCCCCTCGACGATAAATAGTTCGGAAATGTTCGGGTCCTTACTGGTGTTATCCGCCAGCTTGCCGGGGAGGTTCGAAATTTCAAGTCCGCTCTTCTTGCGGGTAACTTCCCGGGCCCGCTTGGCGGCAACCCGGGCCTTTGATGCCAGCTGCCCTTTTTCAATAATTTGCTTAGCCTCATCCGGGTGCTCCAGCAAGAAGCGGTTAAAGGTTGCGGCAAAGACATGGTCAGTTGCCGTCCGGGCATCGGAGTTTCCTAGCTTCGTCTTCGTTTGCCCTTCAAACTGCGGATCGGGGTGCTTAATGGAAACAACCGCCGTCATCCCTTCACGAACATCATCCCCGGAAAGGGTTTCGTTGCTCTTTAACAGGCCCGCCTTGTGGCCGTAATCGTTAATTACCCGGGTCAACGCCATCTTGAACCCGGTTTCGTGGGTCCCCCCCTCATAGGTGTGGATGTTGTTAGTAAAGGTCAACAGTTCACTGCGGTAAGAATCGGTGTATTGTAACGAAACTTCCACCGTAATGCCGTTTTCCTTCCCCTCCACGTAAATTGGGGGTTCAAAGAGGGTCGTCTTATCCTCGTTCAAGAAGTCAACGTAGTGCCGAATTCCACCTTCGTAGTGGAAGGCCTGGCGCTCGGGCTGTTCATCACGCTTGTCTTCAATTGTGATCTTCAAGCCCTTGTTTAAAAAGGCCAGTTCCCGCAGACGGTTGGTCAGCGTCTTGATGTTATACGTGGTTGTTTCCCGGAAAATTACCGGATCCGGCTTAAAGTGCACGGTTGTCCCGTGTTCACTTTCCGGGACGTTTTCGTCGATGACCTTCATGGCCGTCTTAACGTGCCCATGGTCAAAGTCCATGTAGTAGCGTTTGCCTTGCCGGGCAACCTTAACGTCCAGCTCGGTTGACAAGGCGTTAACGACGGATGCCCCCACCCCGTGGAGACCACCGGAAACCTTGTATCCGCCACCGCCGAACTTCCCACCAGCGTGGAGGACGGTAAAGACGGTTTCCAAGGCTGGCTTACCGGTTTGTTCTTGGATATCGACCGGAATCCCCCGTCCGTTATCGCGAACCGTAATACTGTTGTCGGGGTTAACTTCGACGTTGATCTCGTCACAAAAGCCGGCCAACGCTTCATCGATCCCGTTATCGACAATTTCCCATACCAGGTGGTGTAGTCCCTGTGCCGAAGTTGAACCAATGTACATCCCCGGACGCTTACGAACAGCATCCAGACCCTTTAAAACCTGGATTTGGCTAGCGTCATACTCGCTCGCCCGTTGCGCCTTTGTTTCTTTTTGTTCGTCGCTCACTTTGTTTCCTCCTTAATCAAAGTCCCATTCTTGATATTAAAAATCGTCGGTTCGTTAATCAGCTGCCGGGCAACATCACTGAGACTGGTCGTCGTTAAAAAGGTTTGCACCTTATTTTGGATCGCCGTCAACAAGTGCGTCTGCCGGATCGTGTCGAGTTCTGATAACACATCGTCGAGCAAGAGGAGTGGGTACTCACCCGTTTGCTCTTTCATCAGGTCAATCTCGGCCAGCTTTACGGCGAGGGCGGTGGTCCGCTGCTGTCCCTGTGAACCAAAGGAATGAACGTTCTTGCCGTTCACCATAAAGCGCAAGTCATCACGTTGGGGGCCAAACATCGTGCTCCCCTGGTCGATTTCGCGACGCTTATTCTCCTGGTAAATTGTCAGCAGTTGCTGGTAGGCATCATCCACCGTCGTTTCTGCCGTCACGTGCAGCTGAGTTGCGTACACCAAGCGCAGTTTTTCAGCATTTAGCGAAATTTGGTAGTGAAGGTCGGCGGCCCACTTTTCGAGCTGTTGTAAAAAGCGGCAACGGGCCACCACAATCTCCGCCCCATACGCCGCCAGTTGGTCAGACAAGACGTCCAAAAGTACCTGATCATGCTGCTGCCCATACTTGAGCTGCTTTAAATACTTATTCCGTTGCTGGAGTAAGGACCGGTACTGGCTGGCGTCGTAGAGGTATTTGCTGCTCATCTGACTAAATTCCATGTCCATAAACCGCCGGCGGACTGCGGGTGCGCCCTTAACCAACGACAAGTCCTCCGGGGCAAATAAAATGGCATTCAGCTGGCCAACGTAAGAGGACAGGCGCGCCTGCTCCAGGTGGTTAACCTTTGCGCGCTTCCCCTCCTTAGTGAATTGCAGTTCCAACGGCACCTTCCCGGTTGCCTTTTGAACTACCCCACTAATGGTGGCTGACTGCTGCTGCCAATTAATCAGTTCGCGATCATTATTTGTCCGGTGGCTACGAGTCAACGATAGTGCATAAATTGCTTCCAGCATATTGGTCTTGCCCTGGGCATTGTGGCCAATTAAAACGTTCACTCCAGGTGCAAAGTGAACGGTCTGCTCTTCATAATTGCGAAAATGGTGTAAGTGTAGCTCCGTCAGAATCATTACTGGTCTACTTGCTTTCGATAACTAGTTTCTGGGAATCGGGCAGGGTCACTTCATCACCGGGATAAAGCTTACGGCCACGCCGGTTGTCCGGTTCGCCATTAACCAAAACAGTGTTTTCCTTTAGGTACCACTTAGCGGCCCCGCCGGTTGGGATAATAGCTTCTTCCTTCAATAATTGACCAAGGGTGATCAATGGCCGGTCAATCATTACTTTTTTGATATCCACTTCTAATTCACCTACTTTACTCATTCTATTATATCACAATCACAAGCCAAATTCCGTTATTAGGCCATCTCAGCCCTTCTAACTTTTTCGAGGCATTTTTCCCAAAATGAATAGAAAATGGCTGACTAGCCAAATCAGCTAATTTCATCCTGGTTTAGCAATAAAAAAGCTCCCGACCACGAAAAGTGGCAGGAGCTCTTTTCACAAATTCACTGATTGCGGAACCTAGAACGTCCGAACTGGCGTAATCAGGTGAACAAAGTTTTCCTTATCTTCAGTCGGTACCAGCGTAAATGGCCGTAGCGGTGAAGTGAAGGAAATTTTAATCGTTGCCTGGCCAAATGAACGCAATGCATCCTTCATGTAGTTCGGGTTAAAGGAGATTTCTAGGTCCTGACCGTCAAGTGCCGTCGTTGCCACTTCTTCTTGGACCGTCCCGATGTCCGGTGAGTCGCTACTAATTTGGACCCGGTTAGAAGCGGGCTGTAAGGTGAGCTTAACTACATCGTTACGGCTTTCGTGTGACAGAAGAGAAGCACGTTCGATTGAAGCCAAGAAAGTCCCCGCCTCTAACTCCATCGTCGTATCCGCGGTGGTTGGGATCAGCTGGCTTGTTTCTGGATAATTCCCTTCCAAAAGACGAGAGTAGAAGTGGGTATTACCAAAGATAAAGAGAACCTGGTTTTCACTAACCTGGACCTTGACCTCCTCGTCGGCATCGCTAATCATTCCGGAAAGTTCATCCAGGCTCTTGCCAGGAATAATAATGTCAAAGTTAATTCCAGAATCCACGTTTTCGAGGGCCACTTTCCGTTGGCCAAGGCGGTGACTATCCGTTGCCACGGCTGTCAGGAGGCCATCTTGCAGGGTAAAGTGCACCCCAGCAAGGATTGGCCGACTTTCCTGCTTTGAAACCGCAATGACGGTTTGCCGAATAACCTCTTTTAAGACGTCGTTAGCTAAGGTAATGGTGTTTTCCGTTTCAATTTCTGGCAGGTGGGGGAAGTTGCCGGCATCCTGGCCGTTAATTTGGAACTTGGCCGTCCCAGACGTGATCTCTGCCTGAAAGCCGTTTGTAACTTCAATGGTTACTTGTTGATCTGGTAACTTCTTAACAATTTCACTGAAGAACCGGGCAGGTAACACAATGGCACCTGGTTCCTTTACTACCAATCCGTAATCTTCGTTGCTAGCGTCAATAACACTTTCAATTGTAATGTCGGAGTTACTACCAGTCAGCGTGATTTTATCCTGGTCAACAACCATTTTTAACCCCGTTAAGATGGGAATGGTGGTCTTTGATGAAATGGCTCGTAACACATTGTTAAGTTGACTAATGAATGCTGGACGGTTGATTGTGAAATTCATGGAATTACACTCCTTTTTCGCTGTTATATATAAATATATTTTATAGTTTAAAAATAGTAGTCGTAGTAGGGGCTGTTAATCTTGTGGAAAACTAACTTAACCTAATGGTACCACGCTTTTTTGCCTGTTGATAACTTGTTGATAAGTCTGGGAATAAAGTTCCTACTTATCCACAGCTAATCGTTAAGCTGGTCTTTGAGCTTGTGAATTTCCTGGCGCAGCTTGGCGTCGTCCTTTAGTGATGCCTCGATCTTATCAATAGCGTGTAAAACGGTAGTGTGGTCCTTGCCGCCGAATTCTTTACCGATTTTGGGGAGGGAGAAGTCTGTCAGCTCACGGGTTAAGTACATCGCAATCTGCCGTGGCATAACGATTTGCTTGACCCGTTTCTTCCCGATGATGTCCGCTTGGGTAATGTTGTAGAAGGAGGCGACTTGCTTTTGAATGTCAGCGACCGTGATTTGCCGTTTCGTAGAATGGCGGAAGTCCTTTAATGCTCGTGAGGCAAGGTGGGGGGTGATTATCTCATTGCTTAGGTCGGCATAGGCCTGGACCTTGGTCAGCGCCCCCTCAAGTTCCCGTACGTTCGTATCAATCTGGCCGGCAATGTAGTTTAAGGTGTCATTACCGATGTCAATGTGGTCTTCTTCGACCTTGCTACGCAGAATTGCAATCCGGGTTTCAAGGTCCGGCGGCGTGATTTCAACCGGCATCCCCCACATAAAGCGGGAAACCAGGCGGTCCTGTAATTCTGGGATTTCGCGGGGCATCCGGTCACTGGTCATCACGATCTGCTTTTGTTGGTCGTAAAGGGTGTTGAAAGTATTGAAAAACTCAATCTGGGTCCCTTCCTTGTCGGCCAGGAATTGAATATCATCGATTAACAGCAGGTCGAGGTTCCGGTACTCTTCACGGAACTGCTCCGTGGTGCGTTTTTGAATCGAATTGATAAAGTCGTTAGTAAATTCCTCGCTGGTAACGTACTTAACCCGGGCATTCTTGTTAATCTTTAGCATGTAATTACCAATTGCTTCCATTAAGTGCGTTTTTCCTAGACCAACGCCACCATAAATGAAGAGGGGATTCATGTAACCCGGGCGTTCGGCAGCGTTAAGGGCCGCCGCATGGGCGATTTTGTTACCATCACCAACCACGAAAGTTTCGAAGTTATAATACGGGTTTAATGGAATATTAGCAGCCGGAGTGGCAGAAACGGTTGGGGTTGGCGATTGGTTTTCTCCCGCGAGAACATAAATAGGCTCAACCGAGCGGCCCACTTCTCGTTGGACGTACTCTTTGAGCTTTTCCGTAAGATTTTTATTCCAGAAATCGCGGTGCATTGGTGTTGGCAGTTCGATTTCAAGACGTGTTTGCGAGAGAGAAATCGGTTTTGCCGGAGCAATAAAATTGTCAAAAGTCACCTTGCCGGTGTATTGACGAAAAGAATTTTGGATCGCTTCCCACAGAGAATCGAGCTCAGTCAAAATAATTCCTCCTAGATAGATATATATAAGTCCAACCGGTATTTTATCATTGTCTTAAAGAGTTTTCCACAGGCTAGTGGATAAAGCAAAAAAATTACACAACACTGTGTGTAAATCGATTAACAATTTGGGGAAATGGTGGATAAGGTGGTCTAAATAAAGATAATTAACAGGCCCCTGTGGATAAGTAAAGACCGTTAAAGCAACGCTTTACGGAGTTTTGCACAAGATAATCCCAGCCTGTGGATAACTTTAATAACAGGATGTGCATATGGGGATAGCGAGGGAAAATGCCTGTGAATAAGGTGGGGGTAGTGGGGCAATTTACACACCGCTGTGGATTGTTTTGCACTTTCTGTGGATAACTAAAAACTTTAAATATTTTTTTGCCGTTTAATAATTGCGAAAAGTATGTTATACTTCCAAAGTATGTTTGAAGAAAGAAAAGAAACAAACCATCGATAAATTAGGAGGTGCAAACGCATGAAGCGCACGTTTCAACCAAAGAAGCGTCACCGTGCACGTGTCCATGGCTTCCGTAAGCGCATGAGCACCAGCAATGGCCGTAAGGTATTAGCACGTCGGCGTCAAAAGGGCA
>DXAF01000054.1 GCA_019117185.1 Candidatus Limosilactobacillus intestinipullorum
TTAAAGAAGCTCAAACCATGACATGTCAGAAGAAGCATTAACAGCTCCGTGCTAAGTGGTGGCCAAACTATCAAGATAAATAAAAACGGCGGCTCAATTAAGGACCGTCGCTTTTTGTAGTAATGATATTAACACTAAAAAATAAAGTAATTAAATCATCCAAACACAGATTCTTTTAAATAGGAACAAATAAGATTAAAGCAAAATTTTGAAATCAGAAACTTTAGGGCACGAAATGGGCACGAACATCTAACGTTATCGTTTTAGCATCACTATTTACCTAATTTATGCGGTGTCACATACAGAGTTCGTTGCCCCCGGAAGGTTACGAAGCCCGGCTTGGCACCGTTGGGTTTATGGAGCCGTTTGACCGGTAGGTAGTCAACCGGAACGTTGTCAGAATTACGGCCCTTCGAGAAGTAGGCGGCCAGTTGCGCAGCCTCAAGGATGGTCTGCTCACTCGGGTTAGTGTCCCGAATAATTACGTGTGAACCTGGCATGTCCTTGACGTGGAGCCAAATTTCGTTTTTATTAGCAGTCTTGAAGCTGAGCCGGTCGTTTTGGAGGTTATTTTTACCAACCAGCACGAGGGTTCCGTCACTAGTGTGGAACTGTTCGGGCTTACTGAGGTGGACCTTGCGCTGCTTTTTACCCTTTTGCTTGTTCTTAATGTAGCCTTCCTGTTGCAGCTCGAGCCGGATTTCTTGGATGTCCGCGGGTGAGGCGAGGTCAATCTGGTTTTGGATGTTTTCAAAGTACTCAATCTCAGCGTTGGCCAGCTTTAATTGCTCATTCACGTACGCAACTGATGTCTTAAGTTTATCATACTTAGTAAAGTACTTTTGCGCATTCCGTGATGGTGACAGCTCTGGTGACAGCTCGATCTTTAAAGGCTTATTGTCATCATAGAAGTTGGGCAGGGTGATTTCACTCATGCCATTTTTCAGCTTGCCCAAATAGGTCGTTAGAATTTCGCCCCGGATCCGGTACTTATCGGCCTTGCTGGCGTCTGCTAACTGCTTTTCTAACTTCTTTACCTTGCGCCGGTCCTTTTTCAACTCGTTTTTAATGACCTTGATGACCTGACCCGCTAGCTCCTTGGAGCGGTCCTGTTGGGCCTTTTGGCTGTAGTAGTTATCGAGCAGTTGGGACAGGGTTGGAAAGTGTTGCAGGGTGCTTTCGTCAGCCTTGAGCGGTGGGAAGGCCATGAACGACTTCTTTTGTCCATCAATGATCACCGGTTCAGGCTGGTCGAAATGTTGGATAAACTGTTGGTAAGTGGTTGGTAAGTGGCCGCTGGTCAGCAGACGGTCTGCCAGGTCACGGGCACTATCGCGGCCGAGTCCTTCATAGCTGGCCTGCAGGTGCCGCGCCAATTCCGCTGGCTGGTCGTACTGGCGGGCCAGGTCACTGTAGAGTTGGTTGGGGAGGTAGGGGTTCGCCTTGTCCTGCTTAGGCGGCATGACAAAGGTCGCACCAGGCAGGAGGAGACGGACCCGGTTTTGGTCGGAGCCGACATGCTTGATGGTGTCGATGATCTTGTTGGTCTTAGTATTGACCAGGGAGATGTTACTATGCCGGGCCATGATTTCAACAATCAGGTCTAGCTGTTGACGATCACCAAGTTCGTCCCTGGTGTGAAAACTAAAGCGGACGATCCGGTCGTTGCCGACCTGGTCTATCTGTTCCAAGATTGCCCCGTCGAGGTACTTACGGAGTGTCATCGTAAAATTAGTGGGGACTGCCGGGTTAGTAAACGGGACAGTGGTGATTTGAATCCGGGGGTAGGTCGGGTTAGCAGAAAGCAAGAGACTATAGTTATGTCGCTGCGCGCGGATAGTCATGATCAGTTCAGCTGGGTAGGGTTGGCTAACCCGGGCAACCCGGCCCGTCGCTAGCGCAGCATTTAATTCATGAACCATGGCGTGGGTAAAGAAACCATCAAAGGACATCGTGAATTACTCCTTTTCATTTTTTATCGTACTAATTAAAACGCGTTATTTATTATAACGTTTTTGCCAAATCAGACACAAGCACAATGACCTGTCAATGGTAAAGAATAGTTGGTTTATCATCGTGCATGTGGTATGCTTTTTGTATTATTGGATTTTATATTCTGCAATCATTCATAAAATTATAACGACATGGAGGAAGATAAAATGAAAATTGCTGTTGTGACCGACAGCACCGCCAATATCACTCCTGAAGAGGCGACGAAAAATAACATTAAAGTTGTTCCAATTCCGTTTTCGGTTGACGGGCAAAACTTCCGTGAAGGGGTCGACATTTCAACCGCCGATTTCTACACTAAGTTGAAAAACGCGAGCTCGTTTCCTAGCACCTCCCAGCCGTCAATCGGTCAGATGATGGAGCTGTACCAACAATTAGCTGCTGATGGCTACGATGCCGCAATCAGCATCTTCTTAACTGGCTCCATCTCCGGCTTCATGAATAACGTTGCGCGGATTGCTGAGGAGATGGCGGACCAGATCAAGATCATTCCGTTTGACTGCCACATCACTTCTGAGCCGATGCACTTTATTGTGCTGGAGGCTGCCAAGTTGGTGCAAGAGCATGAGGATCCTGATGAAGTAACGGCCAAGCTGCGCCGCCTGAGCGATACCGTTGGGGATGTCTTTGTGGTTGACGACTTACAAAACTTGGTCCGGGGGGGCCGCCTTTCCAACGCGTCTGCCTTCGTGGGTTCCATCTTAAAGATCAAACCATTGCTGTCGTTTGACAATCCTAACCACTCCATTGAGGCTTTTGAAAAGGTCCGGTCAATGAAAAAGGCCAAGCTACGGTGTGAACAGATCTTTGTCGAGCGGACTGCTAACCTTGATTACCCGGTTCGCGGGATGGTCATCCACGCTAACGATGAAGAGGCGGGCCAAAAGTGGCGCGATAAGTTGCAGGCGGACTATCCCGACGTTGACTTTAGCCTGGGCTACTTTGGCCCGGTTATCGGGACGCACCTTGGTCAGGGCGCGCTGGCCTTGGCCTGGTTACAAGACACTGATAAGAAGCCACTATAAATGAAGAAACACTGGGTTAAAGTTGGCGGGATAATTATCCTGGCCGTTGTTTTGATGGTAATAGTGGGGTTGGTGAGCTTCCGGACGGTGGTGCCAACCGGTGTCTTAATTGCGCCCCTCGGCGGTCTCGTAGCGGTTGCGGTAACGATTGGCGTGGGGACGGTGCCTGGTGTCTTGACGGTCGTGGTTGCCGGCATCATCCTGCACTTCTTGCAAAATGCTGACTGGCTGCTCGTCTTGAACTTTTTGCTGCTGACACTGTTTATCGGTTGGCTGATTGGTTGGCGGCTGCCACGAGGACAACGGGTAACCCACCAGCAACTTATCTGGCTCGGGATCGTTAGCGGGATTACAGAATTTTTAATCACCGTTTGTTTGACCGCCCTATTTGGCTGGCAAACTGGTGGTAGCTGGCTCGTCTTTGTCCGGCTCAACCTCCTGTCAACGGTGCTGACGGTACTGTGTGACGCGGTTTTCATTGGTCCATTGGCCTTTATTTTCCGCTGGTTAGCGGACCAATTGCTACCGCCAGAAGAAGATGGTTCAAACGACCATCACGGGGCCGTTGAAATCGACCTTAGTGAGAAGAAAAAGAACCAAAAATAAATTGTTGAGGTTTATCCTCAGCTTTTTTTATGGAGGAAAATCAATGGAAAGTTGGCTATTTTTAGCGCTTGTACTGGCCATCGCGGTGGTTGGTAAGAACATGTCACTGGTAATTGCCAGTGTAGTGGTAATGGCTCTCAAGCTGTTACCGGTTGCTTCCAAGTGGTTGCCGGTAATTCAAAACAAGGGGATCAACTGGGGGGTAACGGTCATTTCAGTGGCCATCCTAGTCCCGATTGCGACTGGACAGATTACCTTTGCGGACCTCTTTAAGGCCTTCAAAAACCCGGCTGGGTGGATCGCCATTGTGGCTGGGATTGCCGTTGCAATTCTTTCTAAGTATGGTGTGAACCAGCTGGCGGCGGTCCCCCAAGTTACGGTCGCCCTTGTTTTGGGGACGATCATTGGGGTGGTCGTCTTTAAAGGGGTTGCCGCGGGACCGGTAATTGCCAGTGGGATGACCTACTGCATAGTAACCCTGTTAAATTTACACTTCTGACAAAATAAGGGGCTGTGACATAATCTCTACAGCCTAGCTAAAGTACGAACAGCGCAGTACACAAATGGCCTCCAGTGCCCGGAAAATCCGAACGCTGGAGGCCTATTTGTGCTTGCGGGGGTTCGAAGACGAACTAGCAAGCTAGTTCTGTCTCACTCCCTTATTTTTGTATCGTTTATAGTTCGTTGTTCCATTCGTGGTGAAATTCGTCCAAGAAATTCTTTAAGAATTGCTGACGGTGGACCGCGATCCGTTGCGCAGTGGGTGTTTGTAACATGCCGGCTAACTTAAGGATCTTTTCGTAAAAATGGTTGATGATTGTCTCGTCATCCAGGTTACGGTATTCCTCATGGGATATGTTTTCCCGGGGCTTGACCAGTGGGTCATAGATCTTCTCATGGTGGGCACCGCCGTAATAGATGGCCCGGATTACCCCGATCGCCCCGATCGCATCCAACCAGTCAGCATCCCGGACGATCTCACCGACCTTCGTAAGGTGGATCGGCTGGTCATCCAGGGTATGAGCAAAAGAGATGTTTGCAATAACGTCCATGATCGTGACGATGTCCGCATCGTCAAAGCCGTTCTTTTCCAGGTAAGTCCACAGTTCTTCCTTGGCCTCGTCGACGTTAGCCACCAGTTTTTCGTCAATGGTGTCATGGAGGTAGGCGGCCGCTACTGGGACAAAGGGGTCCACTCCTTCACCCTGGGCAATCTTTTTAGCCATCTTAACGACCCGGTTGATGTGGTCCATCCCGTGCCCGGTACTGTCTTCGCCGAGCTTTTCGACGGTGTAGCGTTTAACGGCGGCAATTTGTTGTTCATGTGTCATTACAAACGGATACTCCTTTTGATGTTAATACGTTAAGATTACTCAATTTTTGGGCCAGAGGCAAGTCCTCCTGGTGCTTAATTTAATTTGAGCTGGTCACCAGCTAAAAAGCTCTTCTGAAAGTTAGCCAGGGGGTGGAGGTACTGCTTGCCAAATTCGTCAATTAGGCCGTGAAAGTCCTGGGCCATTGCGAGGTCAAATTCGGCAGGGAGTGGGCACCGGCGGGCTAGTGACTGACTGATAGTTAGTTAAACCAGTAATGCCCAGGCAGGTAAATAGGGTCCGGGCATACTTATCACTGATGAAGGTCAGAACACCAAAAACGTAGGTTAACAAGACGTCGGCCGTCTCCTCGCCCACCCCATGCAACTTGAGAAGTTCGTTACGTAGGTGGGCCCCGTAATGGTTGCGGATTTGCTGGTAGTCAAAATCGTGCATCGCCAGCCAACTAAAAACTGCTTGGACGGCCTTGCTTTTGTTGCGGTAGAACCCCGCCGGCCGGACGAGTTCTTGGAGCCGGTCACTGGGGAGGTGGGCAATCTGCACTGGTGTAAAGTTGGTTGCCTGACGGAAGTTAGCCACCGCCCGATCAGCGTTTCGCCAATTGGTGTTTTGGATCATAATGGCACCGATGATGATCTCGGCCTTGGATTCAGCCGGCCACCAGCCTGAAGGACCCATCGCTTGGTGCAGCTTGGGGTAGAGGTCCAGTAGTGTTAATTCCATAGCATTCTCCTTACTTGGCCCAGAAAAATTGGATCAGGAGCCGGTTAACCTGGGGGTTATGGTGGAGGAGCTCATGTTTAGCATTGGCACCAGTGACCTTAACCTCCCGGTACGACTTACTACGCCCGTTAACCAGGTAACGAAGGGTCCGGCATGAATTATTGCTGACCTGGCTGTCATTCCCGTTGCCGAGGTCGCCATAGATGTTTAAAACGCGGACCTGACGGGGGTAGGTTGACCGCAGGGGCAGGAGCTTTTTGAAGGCGTCGTTTTCTGCCGTGGGCTTGCCAGTCCGGTGGTTAACGGTGAGGTTGGCGGGTTCGTTCCAGCCCATGGCGCCATCAAAGGTCCCGGCAAGGGCGACTTGCTTTTCTAACTGGGGGAGCTGCTTGTCCTGGCCGTTGGCGAGCAGGTAGTACATGACCGCCATGTTCCCCATCGAGTGGGCTTCGATGTTCATTTTTTTGAAGTGGTAGGTCTGCTGGAGCTTAAGGACCACGTTTTTGACCCACTGGCCCTGCATGGTGTAGTCGGTATTACGACTGTTTTCAAAGTTAACCATTACCAAGGGGTTAACGGCCCCATGGGGGATATGACCAACTAGGGTCACCTTACCATCCGCGGCCACGTTAGCGGTGATGGCCGTCTTACTGACCCCGGCCTTCTTGATTCCATCGACCATGTAGCGTTCGGCATGAGCGCCACTATTAAAGCCGTGAAAAAAGAGTGTGGGGGTGGTCGATTGGACGTACTGGTGGTCAGCGGCGTGGACCGGGAGGGTGATGGCCGTGATGAGGACCACTGTTAAGAGGACCAGTAATATTTGTAGACCGTGTTTCAAATTAAAACCTTCTTTGCTTTTTAGTGCTATCATAACATTAAAGGTGGTTATTTGCTGTCCGGAGTTAACAAAAGGATTTTAGTTGCCAAATTAAAAGGGAATATGATAAAGTTTTTAAGTTGGATTTATTGGAATGCAAATAATCGTAAATAATATTGAGAGGGGAAGGTATAATTATGAAACTCAAAAAAGCCACAATGGAAGACTACGACCAAATTATGGACATCCTGCGGGATGGTAGTAACCAGCTTGCTGAACAAGGAATTGACCAATGGCAGGGTGACTACCCAAACAGTGATACCGTTAAGAAGGATATTGAAAACGGTTGGGCACTGCTGGCTGAATCAGACGATGGTCAAACTGTGGGAACCATTGCCGTTGTCGATGGGCCTGACGAATCATACGCCAAGATGAAGGGTAAGTGGCTGATTGATACTGACAAGTACGTTGTCCTCCACCGGGTTGCCGTCCACTCTAACCACGCTGGTAAGGGGTATGCTTCCAAGCTCTTCGTGTCCGTAATCGACTACATTAAGGAACACCGCCAAGATGTTGAGACTATTCGGATCGACACCCACATCGACAACAAGATTATGCAACACCTGATCACCAAGCACGGCTTCAAGAAGGTTGGCGAGGTCTACGGCTACTACCGGCCGGATGAAGTGCTCTACGTTTACGCTATGTTAACTCACCCAGAACGGGATGGAAAAGACGCCAATAATGATTAGTCTAAACACTTGTGGCTGTTGTGATTTAACGATTTGCTAAGATTAGCATGATGACATCCAGTTATTTCACAAGTCAGCTTAGCTTACAATTTAGCTTACAAAAGCTAGTCAAAATGATATAAATTGAGACAATATGATAAATTTTTAGCTTACAGCTAGATCAATTAGCTTACACTTTAAATATGATTTTGATCCAGAAAGTCACTCATCTTTTGAGCGGCTTTTTCTTCTTGATCATCGGTGTATTTTGCGTAATATCTAAGCGTTGTGTTATTAGATGCTGCTAAACAAGCTAATGAAAGCGCAAATATGCCAGACCCAGCATCATTAGGCATTACCGTCACCGCTACCAACGCAGCCAAGGCAGCGGCTCAAGCATGGCGCAACGGTGACCACAGTGACGCCAATCTTAACGCAATGAAGAACGGTATCACGATTTACTACCGCCCAACTGCCCGAGACAACAGCACCATTCTCAGTAACGAAGCAAACGTTGCCAAATCAATGGCACAAGCTGCCACAGAATCAGTAACTAACCAGCAATGGATCGGCACTGAAACCAGCCAATTAATTGTCGCTGCAATGAATGCAGTCCACCAAGCTCTCGGCTTTAAGAGTCGAATTGCTGCTACTGATTTAGCTGGAATTCGAAAAATGCAAGGACCAGCACACATGCGATTTGACAACACCTATAGTCGATACAACAACGACATCCTTGTAGGGTCCCAACCATACAAAACCACTCTTGTCGGAAACGGAACACCACACGCTTTACGACTAAGTGACTTTAAAGAATACCACCTCGCACTTGTGTTAACTGGCGATCCATTTAACGACCAAGGTGTCATTCAAGGAAAAGACCTCCACTTCGCATCATATCCGTTAACTCTAGGAACCGACCAAACAGATCACACAATCTTTG
>DXAF01000055.1 GCA_019117185.1 Candidatus Limosilactobacillus intestinipullorum
ACCCAAAAATCGCCCTTCTGTTAGAATAATTGTAATTGATGCGACGACTGTGCGATATTTAAAACGTTGGAAGAAACAACATGATATGATGAGGTCCTTTAACTTCAATACATATAGGGCAAAGGGACAATTAGTTTTTTCAACGTATAAGAATAATAAGGCGCTGCCAGAAGGAACAGCTGATAAGTATATTAATTGTCTGACTAGCAAGCATGGTATGAAACATGTGACTTTTCATGGATTGAGGCATACCCATGCGACTTTACTAGTTGAAAATAATGTCAATGTTAAATCGGTATCAGAACGATTAGGGCACTCATCAATGGAAACTACTTTAAGAATTTATGTTAATAATGATAAGAAGGCTAACCATGAAGTAGCTAATACATTTGAGAAATTGATGTTCTCAAAGTGTTCTCAAAAGTAGATTAAAGTAAAGGTGTTAGGTCCCTTAAACTAGCATGGATAAAGGAAAAAGCAAGTTTTGTTACATCATACCTGTACTCTCCTTACCTAACTTTTATATAGTTACAAGAAGCTTCTAATGTGTTGATAGATCAGGCTTTAGAAGCTTTTTGGTTTTAAACAAAGTTGTTAACTTACAAATAGTTTTTCTCAAATTTTTCTCATTGGCACGGTAGTCACCATCTTTGGTGGCTTTTTAAGATTCTATTTAGGTTTAAGGAACTTCGAACACGGCGATAACGTTTTGGAGTTCTTTCGTTATTTTTACTTAATCGTAAGAAAAATAAGTAAGTGTTCTCAAAAAGTTCTCAAATTCAATATAGTACGGGAGGAAGCTTATTGTTCATGATAGTATGAACGATAACATTTAGCATTACCTTATGCTTGAAGTAATGGCATTAATTTAGTATCATAATAAACGAAAAGGAAGCAGTGAGGTACCGGCTCACTACTTCCAAGCGTGAATTTGGATGATTTTATGGTTTTGAAAAGAGATTAACCTTTGTGGTTAGTCTCTTTTACTATTTGGTAAGCTTTTGTAAACAATAAGCTTGCGCAGACTAAAATTCAAACAGCTACAGCTTAGACCGTGCTTATTTCTCCAGTCATTCCTGCTCTCTTACCTTTGTGAATTGGAGTAGGTAAAGGGCTGTAGGGCCCAGTTTTTAAATCTAATAGTGATTAAATCGCTTTGGTAGACAGAGTAATAAAGAATTTATTCACAAATCAAGAAATTATATTCACCAAATTTAATTGATTAGGCCAGTCACGCGAAGGCTCATTACCCACAAAATACACGAAAAAAACAGATCATAAGGGTTTCTTTGATCACAAATAGATGATCAATAGTATAATACTTAAAGCTATTCATTTAGGAAGGGAACGTAATATGGCAAACAAGTACTATGCGGTAAAAAAGGGTCGGCACCCGGGAATCTACCCTACCTGGCCCGCCTGTCAACGCGAGGTTAGCGGTTATTCAGGGGCAGTTTACCGGTCATTTACTAACCGCTTCGAAGCTCAGAAATGGTTAACCGCGGCCAATAAGCCTGCCGGTCCGTCCAAAAAACAGCAACTTAGTTTGGACCTTGACCTGGGAACGGGCCAGTGGGTGGCAGCGCCGACGATTCGGCTCTATACCGACGGAGGGTCTCGTAACCATGGGAACCGGCGTGGCCAACATGTTAAGGAGAACGACCGAGCGGCCTGGGCATTTTTAATTGATCGGCAGGGGCAGCGACTGACCGGAACGGCTGGTGAATTTGGTGCTACTAATAACCGGATGGAACTCTTAGGTTTGATTAATGCCTTACAGCTGTTAGCTAAGCGGGGATGGCAGGATGAAGTGATCAATGCCACCCTTGATTCACACTATGTTTTAGACCCAATTACTAAGGGGTGGCTCTATGGCTGGCGGCGGCGTGGCTGGACAACCTCAACTGGTAAGCCGGTTGTTAACCAGGAATTATGGCAGGAACTGCTTACCTTACTACCACAATTTCCCCGGCTCCATTTTCGCTGGACTAAGGGCCACGCCACTAACCAGGGGAATAATATCGTAGATGAGCTATTGAACACGACAATGGACAAAATGGGGGACTGATATGATGAAGATTGGAATTGACCAGATGGCCTTTGCCACCACGGGTAAGTATATTGACCTGCGTGAACTCGCCCGGGTCCGGGGGGATGAGCCGGATAAGTATACGATTGGAATTGGTCAGGACCGGCAGGCAGTTGTCCCCCCCACGCAAGATATTGTGACTTTGGGTGCTGCGGCAGCTGACCAGTTAATGACGCCGACGGTTCGCCAGCGGATTTCAACCATTATTGTCGCAACCGAATCTGGTATTGATAATTCAAAGGCCAGCGCAATTTATATTAAGCACTTGCTGGGCTTAGGTGATTATGTTCGCACAGTCGAACTAAAGGAGGCCTGCTATTCGGCAACTGCTGGTTTACAATTTGCCCGGGGATTAGTAGCAGTTAACCCCCAGGAGCTGGTACTAGTAATCGCGGCTGACATTGCCCGCTATGGGCTCGCTACGCCTGGAGAGGTTACCCAAGGAGCGGGGGCAGTAGCAATGCTTGTAAGTCAGAATCCCCATGTTTTGGCATTTGAACCAACCGCGGTTAGTCTGACAAAGGACGTGATGGACTTTTGGCGACCGCTGTACGCTAGCGAGGCGATGGTTGATGGTAAGTACTCGACGAATGTGTACATTGACTTCTTTAAACAAACGTTAACCCGCTACCAGCAGTTAACGGGCCGCCAATTGGCGGATTTCGCGGCGGTTTTATTCCACCTGCCATTCACCAAGATGGGTAAAAAAGCGTTAGCGGCGGTTCTTGGGGAACGGACAGACGCAACGGCCCAGCGACTCCGGACGGCTTTAGCTGCTAGTCAGGTTTATAGTCGTCAGGTTGGTAACTTGTATACGGGTTCACTATACCTAGCGTTGATGTCATATCTGCAAAACGGTACTGCACGACCGGGTGATCGACTGGCACTGTTTAGTTATGGGTCCGGTGCAGAAGGGGAACTATATACGGGAATCCTCCAACCGGACTTCAAAAACTCCCTATCACCAGTAGCTGAAACGTTGGCTAACCGCCAGCAGGTTACCATTTCTGCGTATGAAGATGACTTTAACCAGCAGCTGGGGATGAAATCAGCAGATATCAGTTTTGACCTCACGAAGGATCCTGCTAAGTTTGTCCTTACCGGTCAACAGGACCACCAGCGGTGTTACCAAAAGCGATAATAAACATGAAGTTGGGAAGCAAGCTTCCCGGTGTCCTATCCGGCTAGTATGAGCCGGTAACTAGCGCCCAAAGTTCGTAGCTAGATACTAAGGGCGCGCTTACGACGTGCAACTCGCCTATTATGGTTCCCACGATTGTTGTGTAATGTTTGGAAAAGGAAAATGGCTGGTGAGAAAACTTCAACCGAGTTTTCTCACCAGCCATTTTTATTTCTTAGAAGATATTATCACGGAAAAGGCCCACGACCTTACCGAGGATTTTAACACTGGGTAAAAAGATGGGATCCATGGTGTCGTTTTCGGGTTGGAGCCGGAAACGAGTCTTTTCCTTGAAGAACCGTTTGCAGGTTGCTTCATCATCATCATTCATCGCAATTACGATATCACCGTTTTTAGCGGTTGACTGCTTGCGGACAATTACCTGGTCGCCATTGAGGATGCCGGCCTTGATCATGCTGGAACCACGAATTGTGAGCATGAAGAGGTCGTTGTTATCCTGGATTGAGGGGGGGATTGGGAAGAAGTCAGTTGCCTCTTCGACTGCCAGAATAGGTTGGCCGGCGGTAACGACTCCGAGGATTGGAATCTTGGTTTGACGTGGCTTGATGCCTAGTAAGTCTAGCCCCTTGGGTGTAATTTCAAGTGCCCGTGGCTTGGCTGGGTCCTTTTCCAAAAAGCCCCCTTCGATTAATCGATTAATATGACCATGGACGGTTGACGTTGATGAAAGACCCACTGCGCTACAGATTTCACGAACAGTCGGTGGATACCCGTGATCAGCGACTTGTTTGTGGATGTAGTTTAAGACGGCCATCTGCTTGTTTCGAACAGGCTTTGCCATGCTAACACCTCATTAAATTTATTCTTATCTTAAGAATATCATAGCTAAACAGTGATTTCAAACACACGTTCGTAATTGACAAAAAAAGACATTAATCTACAATATTACTACGGGTGTCGGATAGGAGGTCAGTGATAATGACAGAATCAAAAGAACAAGAAAAACTACTCAAGCGAATTAACGAACTCGCACACAAAAATAAAAAAGAAGGGCTAACCGCAGCCGAGACTCGTGAACGAGAACGGCTGCGGCGCGAATACATTAAGAACTTCCGGGAAACCATGCGGTCGAACATTGAAATGATGCGGATCTTCGATAAGGATGGTAATGAGGTGACCCCTGAAAAGGTTCGTGAGGTACAGCGTAAAAAGGGCCTTCGTGACGATTAATTTAATTTGTGCCTTTTCAAGCACGGGACATTCGTGTAAGATAAAAAAGTAATTTAGCAAAGGGGGAAGTAACCGTGAGTATGGGCATGACAATTTTACTTGTCATTCTGGCACTATTGGTGGGCCTAGCAATTGGCTTCTTTGGTGCACGGAAGTACATGGAAAATTACCTGCGTAACAATCCGCCAATTTCTGAAGAAATGCTACGGACAATGATGCTCCAAATGGGGCAAAAGCCGTCAAGTCGTAAGCTGCACCAAATGATGCAAACGATGAAGGCGCAGGCCAAAAGGGCTAACAAGTAAAACGGTTCGTTATCTGCAGGTTTGTCAGTAACGGGCGTGACAAGGGGAGCGTGGTACCTGCACTCCCGCAAGTAAAGGGGGAGTAAGACAGAACTAGTTTGCTAGTTCGTTTTCACCCCCCTACAAGCACAAAAGGCCTCCAGCGTTCAGCTTTGCCGAGCGCTGGAGGTCATTTGTATACTGTGCTATTTGTACTTTAGCTAGGTTGTAGAACCTAGGTCACAGCCCCATTTCATTAAAGGGTAGTGCTTAGAAGTCATCGTCCTTGGGTTTCGGTGGCATTACGTACTTGAAGTTGGGGTTGATTTGGTGGTCAAGCTGGTCAAAAGCATCTTGCATTTGCTTTTCGAGTGTGGCTTGATACTCCTCATCTAACCGCTTCTTTCGTTCAACCACGATGGACTTACCAAAAGCGATTTGGCGCGGTTGGCGGCTAAAGAGTTTCCCAAATGAGAGGGGGCCCTGGTAGACGGCTGGTACTAAGGGAACGTTGGCCATTTTAGCGATTAGGGTTGCGCCGCCCTTGAGCTTGGCGGAATAACGCGACCCGCTTGGAAAGATGATGGTCGAGAGGTCACTTTTGCGCAGAAACTTAACCGGTGTTTTAATCGCGGATGGTCCAGGATTTTTCCGGTCAACTGGGTAAGCGTTTAGGGCTTTGAGAAATCGACCAGCAATGGGGTTCTTGAACAATTCCTTTTTGGCCATGAAACTAAACTTCTTGGGCCAAACCGCCAGGGCAATTAATACGGGGTCCATCCAGGTCCGGTGGGGAGCAACGATGATATAGTTGCCATCAGGTAAGTTTTCGCGGTTATAGATGTGGGCCCGCCCATTGATTAAATTCAAAAAGGGGCCAACGATTTTTACTAAGAAGGTGTAGAGCATAGCTAGTCTTCCAATCTATTTTAAAAATTAACTGTGTAAAGTATGACTAAAATTATTGCAACATGCAAGTGGGAGGAGCAAAAAAGATCTATGAAAGCACATACGGTGGAATTAAAAGCTGATGAGCGAATTGACCAGTTATACAGTCAAGACGTGCAGATAATTCAAAGTCCCAGCTGCTTTGCCTTTTCGTTAGATGCCGTTCTCCTGGCAGACTTTGTCCGGGCCAACCACCGGCACCGCCTCCAGACAGTTGACCTTTGTGCCGGCAATGGGGCGGTGGGGTTGTTTCTCCATGATAAGTTAGGCGGTCAATTTAAGGAAGTTGAATTGCAAGAGCGTATTGCAGATATGGCCCAACGCAGTATCGAATTGAATAGCTTGACCGACCGCTACCAGGTATTAAACATGGATATCAATGACGTTTTTACTGCCATTCCAAAGGATTCTGCCGACGTGGTTCTTTGTAACCCCCCGTACTTTCCAGTAACCCCTCAGAGTCAAAAGAACCCGAACCAGTACCTTGCGATTGCCCGGCATGAGATTAAAACGAACTTAGCCATGGTAGCCCACCAGATGAGTGGCTTATTAAAAATGAACGGCCACGGCTACCTCGTCCACCGGCCCGACCGGATTAGTGAGATTTTACGGACACTTGAGGAAAACCGACTGGTGCCTAAACGGCTCCGCTTTATCTACCCGAAGCCCGACCGGGACGCAAATATGGTTCTTATCGAAGTGATCAAGGATGGCAATCCCGGGGGCCAAAAAGTGATTCCGCCCCTCATTGTTAGTGATGACCAGGGAAACTACCGGTCCGAAGTGAGGAAGTTGTTGTATGGCGATGAAAAAAAGTAAACCCTATTATATTTATGTCTTGTACTGCGCTGACCACAGTTTGTATTGTGGCTTTACGGACAACGTGATGCGGCGGTTTAGCGCCCACCAACACTACCAGGGGGCTAAGTACACTAAGGTAAAGAAGCGCCACCCCCTCCGCTTAATTTACAGCGAACGCTTCGCAACAAAACACGACGCACTCAGTGCTGAATATCATTTCAAACACCAACCCCGTACTAAAAAAATTGCTTATTTGCGACAGCATGGGGTTAGCCTTTAATATTTCAACGTTCGTTAAGGGAAAAAGCTTGTCAATGGACAAGCTTTTTTGTATACTATTTAACGGTGTTTAATAACATATAACACACCCGTGCCGATGGAATAGGATGTGCCAATTTTGGTTCCTAATCCACGTGACGCACGGGGAGGAAAAACATTTTGGAGGTATAACACATGTCTGTTGTTACTATGAAGCAATTGCTTGAAGCTGGTGTCCACTTCGGTCACCAAACTCGTCGTTGGAACCCAAAGATGGAAGAATACATCTTCACTGAACGTAACGGTATCTACATTATCGACTTACAAAAGACTGTTAATCTGATCGATACTGCTTACAACTACATGAAGGATGTTGCTGCTGACGGTGGCGTAGTTCTCTTTGTTGGTACCAAGAAGCAAGCACAAGACTCAATCGAAGAAGAAGCTACTCGTGCCGGTCAATACTACGTTAACCACCGTTGGTTGGGTGGTACCTTGACTAACTGGAAGACGATTCAATCCCGGATTGCTCGTTTGAAGGAACTCAAGAAGATGGCCGAAGATGGTACCTTTGACGTTCTGCCAAAGAAGGAAGTTGCTGTTTTGACTAAGCAACGCGAAAAGTTGGAACGGTTCCTTGGTGGTATCGAAGATATGCCAAAGATTCCTGACGTAATGTTCATTGTGGACCCACACAAGGAACAAATTGCGGTTAAGGAAGCACAAAAGCTGCATATTCCAATCGTTGCAATGGTCGACACGAACACTGACCCAGACGACATCGACTACGTAATTCCATCAAACGATGATGCTATTCGTGCCGTTCGTCTGATCACATCAAAGATGGCTGACGCAATTGTTGAAGGTAAGCAGGGTCAAGACGATGCTCAACAAGCAGACGCTGATGCTGAAGAAAGTGCTGAAGACACGACTGTTAGTGAGGATTCATTAAAGAACCTGAAGAACAGTGTTGAAGGCAAGTAATTTAACTAATTAATGCAATACTTGGGCTGTTTTGTGTTATGGACCATTGTGGCCCTAAGTACAAACAGTCCTTTTTTTGTAAAAAAAGCTGATTAAAACCAAAGGAGAGAGTTAGTCATGGCTGAAATTAAAGCTGCTCAAGTTATGCAATTACGTAAGAAGTCCGGTGCTGGGATCATGGATGCCAAAAAGGCCCTGGTTGCTAGTGATGGTGACATGGACAAGGCAATGGATTACCTTCGTGAAAAGGGGATTGCCAAGGCCGCTAAGAAGAGTGACCGGGTTGCCGCTGAAGGTTTAGCAGAAATTGCCGTTAACGGTAACACCGCTGCGATTGTTGAATTGAACTCAGAAACTGACTTTGTGGCTGCTAGTGATCCATTCAAGGACCTGCTGAAGAAGGTTACTAAGTTAATTAGTGAAAATAAGCCCGCTAACGTTGAAGAAGCCCTGGCAATTAAGACAGATAACGGCACGCTAAACGACGACATCATCTCCACCACCCAAAAGACTGGTGAAAAGGTTAGCCTTCGTCGTTTCACGGTTGTTGAAAAGGCTGATGGCGACAGCTTTGGTGCCTACCTACACCAAGGTGGCCAAATTGCTGCATTGGTTGTTCTGGAAGGCGCTGACGAAGCAACTGCCAAGGACGTTGCAATGCACGTTGCAGCTATTAATCCAGAATTCATGACCCGCGATGATGTTCCTGCTGACCGCCTTGACCACGAACGGGAAGTCTTCAAGGAAGAAACCTTGAACGAAGGCAAGCCTGCTAAGATCGTTGACAAGATTGTTGAAGGTCGCTTGAACAAGTTCTTATCACAAATTTGCTTGGCTGACCAAGACTTTGTTAAGGACTCTGATAAGACTGTTGCCCAATACGTTAAGGATAACGGTGGGAAGCTGAAGTCCTTTATCCGCTACGAAGTCGGTGAAGGGATCGAAAAGAAGCAAGACGACTTTGCCCAAGAAGTTAAGGACCAAATGAACTAAGCGTTCGGTTGGCTGAAAGGACGTACTTACCCAAGTGCGTCCTTTTTTACAAGGTTTGGTTAAGGAGGAAACGATGGCTGATATTAAATATAATCGAGTAATCTTAAAGCTGAGTGGCGAAGCGCTTGCTGGTGAAAAGGGTTTTGGCATCAACCCACCCGTCTTAAAAGACGTGGCTAAGGAATTAAAAGCGGTTCATGATAAGGGTGTCCAGATTGCCATTGTTGTTGGTGGCGGCAATATGTGGCGCGGTGTTACTGGCGAACAACTGGGAATGGAACGGGCCCAAGCCGACTACATCGGAATGTTGGCAACGATCATGAACGCCTTATCGCTGCAGGATGCCTTGGAGTCAATCGGTGTACCAACCCGGGTGCAGACGTCAATTGAGATGCGGCAAATTGCGGAACCATATATTCGTCGGAAGGCCGTCCGTCACTTAGAAAAGGACCGGATCGTGATCTTTGCCGGGGGGACGGGGAGCCCTTACTTCTCTACCGATACCACCGCGGCATTACGGGCAGCTGAAATTAACGCTGACGCAATCCTGATGGGTAAGAACGGTGTTGATGGTGTTTACTCTGCTGACCCGAATAAGGATCGAAGCGCTGTTAAATTCGACCACTTGACGCACATGGACCTGATTGAAAAGGGACTCCATGTAATGGACACCACCGCAAGTTCACTGTCGATGGACAACCACATTCCGATTGTGGTCTTTAACCTAAATACGGCTGGCAACATCATGAAAGTTGTTACCGGCGAAGAAGTTGGAACAACAATTGAGGGGGACTAAATAATGGCATCAAGCAAAGAAATTTTAAACGATGCAAAAGATAAGATGAAGAAGTCGGGTGAGGCCTTACAACGAAGCCTGGCCGACATCCGTGCTGGGCAGGCCAACGCAGCCTTACTAAACTCGGTTAAGGTTGAATATTATGGGGCACCAACCCCCCTTAACCAGGTTGCTTCAATCACGATTCCAGAGGCGCGGCAATTGCTAATCAAGCCATACGATGAGAGTATTCTTGAAGAAATCGAGCGGGCCATCTACGCTTCTAACCTGGGTTTGACACCGCAAAATGATGGTAGTGCAATCCGGTTGATCATTCCTCAATTGACGGAAGATCGTCGTAAGGAACTGGTTAAAGACGTTAAGGCCGAGCTTGAAAAGGCTAAGGTTGCGGTACGAAACGTTCGTCGGGAAGCCATGGACGACCTTAAGAAGGGAAACAAGAATGGTGACTTCAACGACGATGAGTTCCATGACTTAGAAAAGAAGGTTCAAGACGAAACTGATGCGGGAATCAAGAACCTTGAAGAGATTGCTGGCGCTAAGGAAAAGGAACTGCTTGCCTAAGTGCAAACGGTTGAGGCAGGGGGAAGTACTTCCCACCGGCCTTTTTTTGTGTCTTGGCAAGCTGGTGTAAGGCGGAATTAATCGGCGAGCTAAATTGTTTTTTCGTCCTAAGAGCTTTATAATATATGAACGAATTTATTTTGAACGGCAAATAATGTTTAAGTAAATGGAGGGGAAAAGATTGTTCTCTAAAAAAGATGCCGCCAAGTCGGCCCCGGGTTTAGACCGTGAACGAATTCCAGGACACATTGCTATCATCATGGATGGTAATGGACGCTGGGCACAAAAACGTCACTTACCGCGGGTCGCGGGACATAAGCAGGGAATGCAGACCGTTAAGACGATCACGATGGCTGCTAGTCGGTTGGGGGTTAAAGTACTAACCCTGTATGCATTCTCAACAGAAAACTGGAAACGACCTTCTAGTGAGGTTAACTACTTAATGCAGTTGCCAATTCGCTTCTTTTCAACCTTTGTTCCTGACCTGGTAAAGAATAACGTCCGGGTAATGGTAATGGGGGACCTATCGCGCCTTCCCGAAAAAACCCAGACAGCGGTCAATGAAGCAATTGCTGACACCGCTGATTGTACGGGGATGGTCTTAAACTTTGCCCTTAACTACGGGAGTCGTGACGAAATCACCCGTGCGGTAACGGCGATTGCGACTGAGGTTAAACAAGGCACGCTAAAACCTGACCAGGTTAACGGAGCACTGATTGACCGGCACCTAATGACGGCACCACTGGGGGACCTGGCGGATCCAGACCTCTTGATTCGGACGAGTGGTGAAGAACGGATTAGTAACTTCTTACTTTGGCAGTTGGCCTATAGTGAGCTGGAATTTGTCCCTGAACACTGGCCAGACTTTAATGCTAAGTCACTTGAGCGAGCAATTATTGAATTTCAAGGACGCCACCGGCGCTTTGGTGGACTGAAGAATGAATAGGAGAAAGTAAAGATGAAGACGAGAATTATTACGGCGGTAATTGCCTTGGCAATTTTCATTCCGCTAATTGTTTACGGTAGTTGGCCATTAACTATTGCGGCAGTTGCTTTGGGGATTGTTGCCATGTCTGAAGTGTTGGTAATGAAGAAAATGTTTGTCATTTCCTTTGAAGCCATTGTCAGCTACCTGGGGGTGGCCTTGCTAATCTTACCAGATAACTGGCTTGATTTTTTGCCGAGTGTTGCCACCCGGTGGTTCGGTTTTTACATTTTAGTGGCCTTGCTACTGCTGCACACGGTATTGCGTAAGCAGCGGTTTACCTTCGATGATGCCGGGGTATTAACTTTAGCAATGCTGTATATCGGAATGGGCTTCCATTATTTTGTGGTTGCCCGGTCCATTAACTTCCCGACCCTTTTATATGGGATTCTGATTGTGTGGCTAACCGATAGTGGCGCATACCTGATTGGTCGTCAGCTCGGTAAAAACAAATTGGCGCCGCGAATTAGTCCGAATAAGACCTGGGAAGGTTCAGTCGGCGGAACACTGGCTGCTACAATCATTTTGGCCTTTTACCTGTACTTCTGCCCAGTGGGTGACGGCTTTATTACAATGGTCATCTTAACCTTAATACTCTCCATCGTGGGCCAACTTGGTGACTTGGTTGAGTCATCACTTAAGCGCTACTATGGAGTAAAAGACTCCGGTAAGATTTTGCCTGGTCACGGGGGGATCTTGGACCGCTTTGATAGCATGCTGTTGGTAATGCCGATGTTACATATGGTTGGCATTATCTAGACACCTTAAGGAAGGGATTCTGTGATAGTAACAATTATTACCTTTATTCTGGTTTTCGGGATTTTAGTTCTCGTCCATGAATACGGGCACTACTACTTTGCCAAGCGGGCGGGGATCCTTGTCCGTGAATTTTCAATTGGGATGGGGCCCAAAATTTGGTGGAAACGTAAGAACGGTACCACCTATACAGTCCGGATCCTACCGGTTGGGGGTTACGTTCGCCTCGCCGGTAATGATGACGAGGATGAAGAAGAACTACGGCCCGGGACACCCGTTACCCTCCAGTTAAACGACCAGGACGAAGTGGTGACGATTAACGCGAGTGGTAAGTCAACCCTTTTTCAAGGCATCCCGCTCCAACTCGTGGCCAGCGACCTGACTGATGGCTTGTGGATAAGGGGCTACGTTAATGGGGATGAGGATAACCTGAAGCAATACCCAGTGAACTATGATGCCGTGGTGATCGAGCATGATGGTACCGCGGTACAAATTGCCCCCCGGGATGTTCAGTTCCGGTCAGCTAGTTTGCCTGCTCGAATGATGACAAACTTTGCCGGGCCGATGAATAACTTCATCCTCTCACTTATCGTGTTCATAATCCTTGGTTTTACACTTGCTGGTGTGCCTACCAACAGCAACCAGGTTGGCAAGGTCAACTCTGGTTCGGTCGCTGCCCAGGCAGGCTTAAAAGCCGGTGACCAGATTACCCGGGTGAATAATACCCAGGTCAAGAACTGGCCGGACCTTTCCGCAAACCTTTCAGATAAGCCCGGACAACGAGTAAGGGTGACCTACGTTCGCAACAACCACCAAAAGACGGTTACCCTGGTCCCGAAGACGGTCAAACAGGGTAAACAAAAGGTGGGGCAAATTGGAATTATTGAGCAGGAACGGACCGGCTTTAAGGACCGCCTGCTATTTGGTTGGCAACAATTTGTCCAGGCGGGGACCCTCATTTTTGCGGTGCTTGGCCACATGTTTACTCATGGCTTTAGTCTTAATGATCTCGGGGGGCCAGTGGCAATCTATGCCGGAACCTCACAGGCGACCGCATTGGGCTTTAACGGGGTTTTGAACTTCTTAGCCCTCCTGTCAATCAACCTGGGGATCGTTAACCTATTGCCAATTCCGGCGCTGGATGGTGGTAAATTACTGTTGAACATCATTGAGGCAGTCATTCGGCGGCCAATTCCGGAAAAGGCAGAGGGAATTGTGACGATGATTGGTTTTATGATACTATTGATACTAATGATATTGGTTACATGGAACGATATTCAACGCTACTTTATCCGGTAGCGGGTGAACGGAGGAGAAGGATTTATGAAGCAGTCAAAAATTTTAATTCCGACTAAGAAGGAAGCACCCAGCGATGCCGAAGCGCTAAGCCACGTGATGATGGAACGAGCGGGCTACATTTACCAGATTTCGTCAGGGGTGTGGTCGTACCTGCCATTAGCCTACCGGGTCATCCGTAAGGTCAAGGGCATTATTCGCGAGGAAATGGAAAAGGCGGGAGCTTTCCAAATGGAGACCCCATCGATGTTACCGGCTGACTTGTGGCAACAAACTGGTCGTTACGAAGCCTATGGCGATACCTTGTTTAAGTTTAAGGACCGCAATGACCGGGAATACATCCTGGGCCCGACGGATGAAGAAGCGATGACCGAAATTTTACGGGACAGTATTAAGTCCTACAAGAAATTACCGTTGGTAGTTTACCAAATTACTGATAAGTTCCGTGATGAACCACGGCCGCGGTATGGAATCCTACGGGGGAAGGAATTCTCAATGTTAGATGGTTATTCCTTCTCTGCGGACCAAAAGGGGTTAGACGAGGCTTATGACTTACAGGCCCAAGCCTACCGGAACATCTTTGACCGGGCGGGGCTTAACTATAAGGTTATTTTGGCAGACTCAGGGACCATTGGTGGTGACAACTCACAAGAGTTCTCTGCACCGGCCAAGGTGGGTGAAGACGTCATCGTTTACACTGATGGTGGCTATGCGGCCAACATTGAAAAAGCAACTTCCAAGTTTACTGGCGTTCAACAAACCGCTGCACTGGCAGAATTAGCTAAAAAACCAACTCCTGGTGCCCATACGGTTGACGAGGCTTGTGAAACGCTCGGTGTTGACCAAGGACAGATGCTTAAGTCAATGCTCTTTATGGCCAAGATGGGTGAAGATGATTACCAGCCAGTAATGGTCCTGATGCGGGGAAATGATGAAGTTAACGAAACCAAGGTTACCAACGCAATCGACTGTGAAGAACTCGAATTGGCTTCTGAAGAAGATACCCAAAAGTACCTCGGTGCCCACCCAGGTTCATTGGGACCAGTGGGGGTCGGTGAAGAAGTTAAGATCCTAGCCGATAATTACGTAAAGGTACTCGTCAACATGGCCTGTGGAGCTAATGATGATGGCTTCCACTATGTTAATGCCAACATTGATCGTGACTTCCGGGTAGATGAATTTGGTGACTTCCGGAACGTTCAAGAAGGCGAGTTGGCACCAGATGGTTACCCAATCAAGTTCACAAACGGGATTGAAATTGGTCACATCTTTAAGTTGGGGACTGGTTACTCCGAAAAGCTTGGTGCCAAGGTCCTCGACGAAAATGGTCGGCAGGTTAACATGATCATGGGCTGCTACGGTATCGGGGTAACCCGGTTGCTGTCAGCGGTTGCGGAACAAAATGCGGATGAAAATGGTTTGGTTTGGCCAGACAGCATTGCCCCATTTGATGTTCACGTGATTCCCGTCAATGCCAAGAAGGATGACCAAATGGCCATGGCTAATGACCTTGAAGATCAGTTAACGGCTGCCGGGTACGAAGTCCTGGTTGATGATCGTAAGGAACGGGCCGGTGTTAAGTTTGCCGACGCGGACTTGATTGGGATTCCGCTGCGGGTAACGATCGGTAAGAAGGCCGCGGATGGAATCGTGGAAGTTAAGATTCGTAAGACCGGTGAGACGATTGAAGTTAAGCAAGAAGAACTCGTTAATACGGTTGGTATTTTGTTAAAGCAGTTAGCTAATCCAACCGATAAGCAAGAATAATTAAAAAATGTGGCGCAGGTAAACAATCAAGGCGCCACATTTTTAAGTAGGAGGATTTAATAAAGTGGCGTTAAATCGACAAGAACTTTTTACTAAGTTGCTTGAGCAGGTTCATTTCCCAGAGAAGGCGAATGCCGCCTTTAAAGGGGCATCCGTCCAATCGGTGGTGGTTCACCGTGAGAGTCGGCGGTGGGAGTTTCATCTGATTTTTCGACGTCCATTGCCCTTTCAACTGTTTCGCGACCTTTGCCAGGCCGTCCAGGTGGGCTTTAAAGACATTGCAGGCGTTAGTCTGCAAATTAGTAGTCCCGCGACAGAAGTGGACCCCAAGCTCGTTGCAGACTACTGGGAATACGTGATTCGCCAGAGTACCGGATCTTCACCAATGCTCCAGCAAGCCTGTTTAAACACGGTACCAGAGGTCCGGGATGGTCGGGTGACTGTTGTTGTTGAAAATGACATCCTTAAGGACCTTTTAACGAAGAAGGCTCTGACGACGATTGAAGCACAGTACCAACTGGTGGGCTTTCCCCGCTTTAAAATTCACCCCTTTGTTGACCAGTCAGCGTCACAGGCCAAAATTCAGGAGCTCCGGGAAAGACATGAGGCTGCCGATGCCGCATTAGCAGCGAAGGCCATGGCTCAGATTAAGAAAAAGAACGCAACCAAAAAGTCTGCTCCGGTTGCACCAGCGGATGGTCCTGCCCAGCTTGGTCGGGTAATTAACGATAAGCAAGAAGTTGTCCAGATGAAAGACATCCAGGGTGAGGAGCGTAATGTCATTGTTGAAGGTTACGTTTTTAACGCGGAGGTCCGCGAATTGCGGTCTGGTCGGCAGTTATTAACCTTTGAAATCACCGACTATACTTCCTCTTTTGCGGTTAAGAAGTTCTCCCGAAACAGCGATGAGGAGGCTCAATTTGCCAATATCAAGCCGGGAATGTGGTTAAAGGTTCGGGGACCGGTTCAAGAGGATACCTGGATGCATGACCTCGTAATTAATGCTTATGATATTAACCAGGTCACTCACACCGAACGGCAGGATAAGGCGCCGGCGGACCAAAAGCGGATTGAGCTTCATGCCCATACGGAAATGAGCCAGATGGATGCAACGAATTCGATTACCCAGCTGGCTCAACAAGCTAGTGAGTGGGGACAACCGGCAATTGCGGTGACCGACCATGGTAACGTGCAGGCCTTCCCGGAGGCGTTTAAGGCTAGTAAGAAGTTTGGAATTAAGATGTTGTACGGGATGGAAGCCAACGTGGTTGATGATGGGGTGCCACTAGCCTATAACGAGAATCATGCCCCCTTGATTGACCACACCTATGTTATCTTTGACGTAGAAACGACCGGCCTATCGGCGATCTATGATAAGGTAATTGAACTGTCGGCGGTGAAGATGAAGGACGGCAACGTCTTAGAGCGCTTTGATGAATTTATTGATCCCGGCTTCCCACTATCGGAACAAACGACTAACTTAACTTCAATTACGAACGAGATGGTCCACGGCTCCAAGAGTGAAGAAGAAGTTTTTAAGATGTTTAAGGACTTTTGCCAAGGGGCCATCATTGCCGGACATAACGTCTCTTTTGATATGGGCTTCATGAATACTGGTTACCGGCGGCATAATATGGAAGAAATTACGGAACCCGTAATTGACACCCTCCCGCTGGCCCGTTTCCTGTATCCTGACATGCGAGGGTACCGTCTAAACACGTTAAGTAAAAAGTTTAAGGTCGCCTTGGAGCACCACCACCGGGCTAATTACGACGCCGAGGCGACGGGGCACCTGTTGTATAAGTTTTTAAAGGATGCCGAAGAGCGGTATGATGTTCGTTATGTGGATGACTTGAATAAACACATGGCCGAAAACGACGCCTATAAGCACGCCCGGCCATTCCACGTGACCTTGCTGGCCCAGACTCAGGCGGGCTTAAAAAACCTCTTTAAGCTGGTTTCATTTTCCAATGTTAAATACTTCCACCGGGTTCCCCGAATTCCCCGGAGCTTATTGACCAAGTATCGTAAGGGGCTCTTGCTGGGAACGGCTTGTTCATCAGGAGAGGTCTTTACCGCGATGATGGAGAAGGGCTATCCAGAGGCGCTGCGCAAGGCCCGTTACTATGACTTCATCGAAATCCAGCCCCGGGCAAACTATGCGCCGTTGTTAGAAACCCATGTGATTGCCGACCGGGCCCACCTGGATGATATTCTAAAGAATATGGTTAAGATGGGGGATGAATTGAAGAAGCCGGTAGTCGCGACGGGCGATGTCCACTACTTAGACCAGCATGATGGCATCTATCGGCAAATCCTGATTAATTCGCAGGGGGGTGCCAACCCACTGAACCGGACTAAGCGCCCTGATGTTCATTTCCGGACGACCGACGAAATGTTGGATGAATTTACGGAACTCCTGGGTGCTGCGACGGCCAAACGGGTGGTTGTTGATAATACACATACGGTAGCCGACATGGTCGATGATGACATCCGTCCAGTGAAGGATAAACTATACACGCCACACATGCCGGGCGCCGAGCAGGAAATTCAAGACCGGACCTGGAACACGGCCAAGGCCTGGTATGGGGACCCACTCCCTAAGATCGTTAAGGACCGGGTTGAACTAGAATTGAACAGTATTGTTAAGAACGGTTTCTCGGTTATTTACTTAATTGCCCAGCGTTTGGTAGCCAAGTCCAACAAGGATGGGTACCTGGTTGGGTCCCGGGGATCCGTTGGTTCTAGTGTAGTTGCGACCCTTTCGGGGATTACGGAAGTGAACCCCTTGCCACCCCATTACCGGTGTCCGAAGTGCCAATACACGCACTTCTACACGAAGGGGGAGTACAGTTCGGGCTTTGACTTGCCAGAAAAGCACTGTCCGAAGTGTGGGACCCTGTTGGTTAAAGATGGCCACGACATTCCTTTCCAGACCTTCTTAGGGTTTAAGGGAAACAAGGTGCCGGATATTGATTTGAACTTTTCCGGGGACTACCAGCCGATTGCCCATAACTATATGAAGGTCCTGTTCGGTGAAAAGAACGTTTTCCGGGCGGGAACGATTGGGACCGTGGCGGATAAGACTGCCTATGGTTACGTTAAGGCCTTTGAACGGGATAATGATGTCCAGTTCCGGGGGGCCGAAGAAGACCGCCTCGCCAAGGGAGCCACCGGGGTCAAGCGGACGACCGGTCAACACCCCGCCGGGATCATTATTGTACCTGATGACATGGACATTTATGATTTTACTCCGGTGCAGTACCCGGCAGACGACCAGAACGCCGCTTGGGAAACGACCCACTTTGATTTCCACTCTATCCACGATAACATCCTGAAGATGGATATCCTGGGACACGATGACCCAACAATGATCCGTGCCCTCCAGGACCTTTCGGGGATCAACCCCAAGACGATCCCAATGAATGATCCCGGTGTGATGGCACTCTTCTCTAGCCCCAAGGTTTTAGGTGTGACTGAAGAACAGATTCAAAGTAAGACCGGGACGTTAGGACTGCCCGAGTTCGGGACCCGCTTTGTCCGCGGGATGCTGAACGATACCCACCCGAAGAACTACTCACAACTGCTCCAGATTTCAGGCCTTTCCCATGGGACCGGGGTGTGGTTGGATAATGCCCAGGAGCTGATCAAGGAGGGGACGGCCACGATTGCTAACGTGATTGGTTGCCGTGATAACATCATGACCGACTTGATTCACTATGGTCTGGATTCAGAAACTTCCTTCCAGGTGATGGAATCGGTTCGTCACGGTCGGGGAATTCCCGACAAGTGGCAAGAAAAGATGCGGAAGGTTAACGTTCCCCAATGGTACATGGATTCATGCTTGAAGATTAAGTACATGTTCCCGCGGGCCCACGCGGCTGCCTATGTCTTGATGGCATTACGGATTGCCTACTTTAAGGTTTACTTCCCGCTGGTGTACTACTGTGCCTTCTTCTCCGTGCGGGCCGATGACTTTGACGTAGTTGCGATGGCGCACGGTAAGGAAGCTGTCAAGGCCCGGATGAAGAAGATTAACGATAAGGGCAACGATGCCAGTGCCAAGGAAAAGAGTTTGTTAACCATTTTGGAACTGGCCAATGAAATGCTTGAACGCGGCTTTAAGTTTAAGATGGTGGACTTGGAACGGTCTGACGCTTCGAATTGGTTGATTGACGGTGACACCCTAATCGCACCGTTCCGGGCCATCCCTGGTTTAGGTTTGAGCGTGGCTAAGCAGATTGTTGCGGCCCGGGAAGAACGGCCCTTCCTTTCTAAGGAAGACTTAGCTGAACGGGGCAAGGTTTCGCAGACGCTGATTGACTTCATGACGACTAACCACGTGATCGACCAATTGCCAGATGAGAACCAGCTGAGCCTGTTTTAACCCTGGTTGGATGGCACTCGCTAGGCAGAAACAATTTATATTTTACTAGCTCCTAAATGGGACCCACGATTTAGCTTAACCGTAGGTTCCATTTTTAAGATCAAAGCACCTGTCTACGATTTCTGCCACGTAATAAAAAAACTTTTAACAGACAAAGTGGTTCTGAGCGGATTAGATATAGTACAATGCAGGTGCTTTATTAATATTTATTTGGGGGATATAAAAATAATGATGGTTAATTTTAACCATGCCAAGAAAGTTGCAGCTGGCTGCTTAGCGATGAGTAGCTGCGCCCTATTCCTATGGCTGAATCAAACTGGAATCCAGGCCGACCAAGTAATGACCGGTCAGTCGGTTACGACCAGCCAACTGGCGTCTAACCAAGGAACTAATAATTCAACTGGGGGGGCAAACCCATTCCCTTATTGATCCATAAGATCACGGTAACTACGCCTGCTTAGACCAGGCGCAGGTTAATAGTAATGGCAGCTTAACGGTTGCTGGTTGGCACGCCGCCAATGCTACTCAGGGTCGTCCCTATCACTATTTAATTGTCTATGACCCTGCTGCACACCGGGAAATTTCACGCTAGAATATCACTAACGATGAAATTAGTCGACCGGATATGGCCCAAGTCCACCATGTTTATGGCGCCGACCAGTCAGGCTTTCGGACGTCTTTTCAACTTGGTAGCCAGCTGGCCACTCTAGGACAGGTTCAGCTAATCAGTCGGTATACCGATGCTGCGAATGGTAATAGCAATAGCTATGACTACTGGTTCGCCCCAGTAACCATTAACCGTAGTAACCGGGCTCATCTTGACGGCGTTACAGTAGATGGTAACCAACTGATTGTCAACGGTTGGCATGCAACCAATCTGGCGGCTAATAAATCCTATCATTATGTAATCGTCGTCGATCAGACGAGTGGTCGTGAAGTCGGTCGGTGCCTAGTTAAGCCAGTGGCGCGGCCAGATGTGGCCCAGGCATTTAGCGGTGTCATGGGGGCTGCTACCGCGGGCTTTCAGGCGGACTTTTCCTTGAATCAGTTTAACCTAAACCACCGTCTTCAAGTGCTCAGTCGCTATTCAGCCAGTGCCGACGGCAACCGGTGGATTATTGGTTTGTACCAATAACGACGGAAAGCGAGGAAAATCGGGGGAACCTGGATGGCTACCGGCTCGCCAATGGGCAGTCACTAGTGGTTAGTGGTTGGCACGCGACCAACCGGGCCCAACTTGAAACACATCATTTCTTAATTCTCTACGATCAAACGGCTAATCAGCAGACCGGGGTCGTTGTTGCGACGACGGTGGCGCGGCCGGATGTGGCCCGGGCCTACCCTTCAATTGGCGCGGTCGGCCGTTCTGGTTTTACGGGTTCCTTTGATCTCCAGCAGCTTAATCTGGTAGCCGGCCACACTTATGCGGTTGTGAGCCGCTATTCGACCAGTGATCAAGGAAACGGCTCACAAGGACAGTACCTGACTACTGGTTCAGCCCATTGACACTTAACCAGCAGGGTGCCTGGTTGGATTCCGTTAAGATGACGACTAACGGCCTGCAGGTTGCGGGGTGGATGGCTAGCAATCGAGCCATTAACCAGCCATATGCTTTCGTAATCGTCTTGAACAACTGGCGTGAGGTTGGCCGGCCACGGTTAAACCTAGTGGCTCGGCCGGACGTTGCCCAGCAGTTAGGACAGGTCTACAACAGTCAGCATAGTGGTTTCACCCAGCTAGTTGAATTTAACCCGGCGGCCATCACCGGGACAATGCAGGTGATCCTGCGCTTTGCTGCCGATCAAGGTGGTAACCGTAAATATACTGACCTGTTAAACAAACAGTACCAATCCAATGATGGGGCGTTTGATCGGATCGAGGTGGGCTCACAGACGATTTATGTTAGTGGCTGGCATGCCAGTGACCAGTCGGCCAATAAACCTTACCAGTGGTTGATCTTTGTTGACTCCCAGGGTCATGAGCTATACCGCCAGTAGGTTCTTGATGTTCACAACGCACGCCCGGACTTAACCGTTAATCGATCCGCCATCTTGAATGCTGGGCAAGCGGGATACAAGCTCGGCTTTAACATTCCAGCCCAGCTGCAGCACCACGTTGTGCGGATCATTCACCGCATAACTGACGACTGCAATGGGAACGGTAACTATGTTAACTTTTATTCCAATCCAGTTGATATCAATGCATATGCCCAGCGACTGGTAACGGGTTGGCAGCAAATTGCAAATCGCTTTGGTATGCCGGTATCAATAGCGGTGCAGCTAGCTAATACTGGCGAAGTGGTTAACTTTACCAACGTTTCCGGGCAAAAATTTATCATTGCCTCAACCGCCAAGGTGGGGATTTTAACTAAGCTTCTTCACAATCAAGGCGGACAGTTAAACAGCGGCCAAATGGCGACGGCAACTCGGATGATTGAGGTGAGCGACAATAATGCTGCTAACGAACTGTATGCCGAGATCGGTGACCTGTCGGGACTGAACCAGTTTTATCGTGAAATGGGGGTGACCTCGACCTACTGTCCGACCCACTGGGGGCTAACGTTAACAACGGCTACCGATCAGTTGAGACTTTTACATGAGATCTTCTTAAATCCGCACCCGACGTACTTAAATCAGCAGGGCTAGCAGACGATCCAATACTTGATGGCCCGGGTAACCCCAATCCAAAACTGGGGCATTTCTGCAGGCAGCTCAAACTTCTATATTAAGGACGGGTGGAACACGACTGATGCCTGGAACGTAAGCAGCATTGGTTATATTCCTGGTAAGTATACGATTGCGGTTTACACCAAGAACCCATCATTCGATGCTTGTCGTAACTTTATTCAACAACTAGCACTGACGACCCGGCAGATCGTCGGTTAAGACTTTCTCTGCGGAGCAGTCCTTGTCTTTATGCGTTAGTCATGCTACAATATTTATTGGTAAATAACTCGTGGGAGTGAGCAGCAATGCTCGCTCTTTTTATTGCAAATAATGGAGGTGACAAAATGAGTACTGTTACCGAGACTGTAACGGAATTAGTAACGCCGATTCTTGATGAACATGACTTTTACCTATACGATATTGAATTTGTCAAAGAAGGAAAGAGCTGGTACTTGCGGGTATACATTGACAAGGAAGGTGGCATTACCCTTGAGGACTGTGCCATTGTTAGTGACCAACTGAGTGAAGCATTAGACAACGTTGATCCCGACCCGATTCCGCAGGCTTATTTCTTAGACGTTTCATCTCCTGGTGCCGAGCGACCATTGAAGAATGAAGCTGACTATCAACGGGCAGTTAACCACTACATTCACGTTTCGCTTTACCAACAGGTGGACGGCCGCAAGGTTTACGAAGGAACCCTGACCCAGCTGTCTGATAAAGAATTAACGTTGGATTACCTGGATAAGACCCGGCACCGGCAAGTAGTAATTAGCCGAGACAAGGTCGCAAAGGCACGGTTAGCGATTAAGTTTTAAATAAAGGAGTGTTCACAGTGAGCAAGTCAAAAGTCAATACGGAAATGATTGGCGCCCTGGACTACCTAGAAAAAGAAAAGGGAATTAAAAAGGAAGTCGTAATTGAAGCACTTGAGCAGGCTTTGGAGTCGGCATATAAGCAAAACTATGGCGACAAGAACGTGGAAGTGGAGTTCAATGCGACAACCGGTAACATTAAGGTTTATGCTGTCAAAACGATTACGGATGATGACGAAAAGGCCGCTGAAGACCCTAATGAATACCTCAGTTTGGCAGATGCACGGAAGCTGCCTCACGGTCAGGGTTATGACGTTGATGACCAAATTAGAGAAGAGGTAACCCCCCGCAACTTTGGTCGGATCGCAGCCCAGACGGCCAAGCAGGTTGTTATGCAACGACTGCGTGAAGAAGAGCGAAAGATCATCTATGATAAGTATAAGACTTATGAAAATGAGATCATTACTGGTGAAGTTTCCCGTGAAGACAAACGCTTTACCTATGTTGACCTAGGGGACGGTGTTGAAGGCGCAATGGGCTTCCGCGATAAGATGCCTAATGAGCACTACCACGTTCATGACCGGATCCAGGTTTACGTTTCTAAGGTTAATGACGACCGGCGGGGACCACAAATTTACGTTAGTCGGACGGCGCCGGAACTGTTGAAGCGCCTCTTTGAACGGGAAGTTCCGGAAATTAAGGATGGCACGGTCCTGATTGAAAACATTTCTCGGGAAGCAGGCGACCGGGCTAAGGTTGCCGTTTACTCCAACGACCCGAACATCGACCCGGTTGGTACCTGTGTTGGCCCTCGTGGCTCACGGGTTCAAGCAATCGTTAATGAACTTGACGGTGAAAACATGGACATCGTTGAATACGTTAAGGATCCGGCTAAGTTTATTGCCAACGCGCTAAACCCAGCTGAAGTGCTAGACGTAATCTTTAATGAACCAGTAACGATCGAACGCGAAGATGGTGAAGAAGAACAAGAACGGTCTTGCACCGTGGTGGTTCCAGACGACCAACTCTCTTTGGCAATTGGTAAGCGGGGACAAAACGCCCGCTTGGCGGCTCGCTTAACGAAGTACAAGATTGATATTAAGTCGGCTTCTGAAATGGAGGAACTCCAATCCCAGGCAGCAGACGAAGACGAGCCGGTTAGTGATGATCAACCGGCAGTTGAGAGTGATCAACCATCTGATGAAGATTAATTGAGCAATGGGGTGAAAAAATGAAAAAGAGAAAAGTACCAATGCGCAAAGATATCGTCACCGGTGAGATGATGCCTAAACGGCAGCTTATTCGGGTAGTAAAGAATAAGCAAGACGAGGTATCGTTAGACCCCACCGGTAAAAAAGCGGGCCGTGGGGCCTACATCGCCGTTGACGTAGCAATCGCTAAGCGGGCCCAGGCAGAAAAGACCTTTGAAAAGGCCTTTCACGTGCAGCTTGACGACTCATTTTATGACGAGTTGATTAAATACACTGACCACTTGCAAGCACGGCAAGAACTGTTTGGCAAAGATGGCAAGCAATAATCAGCAAGTACTCGGCCTACTAGGTTTAGCGCGTCGTGCGCGTCAACTGGTAAGTGGGGAAGCAATCGTATTAAAAAACATTCAAACTAATCAGGCAAAGTTTGTGTTTTTAGCACAGGATGCGGGGCAGGCAACTAAAAAGAAGTTCATTGATAAGTGTAACTTCTACCAAGTTCCTTACTCACAGTCCTTCACTAAAAGCCAGCTCAGTCAGGCAACGGGCCAGGCACGAACAGTCATTGGCGTGGTCCAAACAGGTTTTGCAAGAAAGTTTGAGGAACTAATGAATATGGAATAAGGAGCGTGAGCGTATGGCCAAGGAACGGATTTATGAACTAGCTAAAGAGCTCAAAATGCCAAGTAAGAAGTTGGTTGAAGTTGCTAACCAACAGGGGATGAGCATTAAAAGTCACATGTCTTCAGTTACCCCGGCACAAGCGGGTAAGCTACGTGAGGTAGTAAAGGGGAACAGTGGCAATGCCCACCAGGAAAAGGCGGCCAAACCAGCTGCCAAGAAGCAACACCAGCAACCGGTGGACCATAAGAATGATAACCAGCAAAAGCAACATGGTCAAAAACATTCTGCCAAGACCACTACTGCACACCCAAAGCACCAGCACGAAGAAGAACGGCCCCGGCAAGAACATCAAAACCGGAACCACGAAAAGAAGCACAATGATAACAGCCGCCGTAACCAGAATAATGGTGGCCGCTTCGGTGGTAGTTTGAATAATGACCGTCATGGTAAACGCTTCAACAAGAAGAATAAGAAGCGGAACAAGCGTAACAAGGGTAATAACCGGCTGCGTGAAGTTGCCAATAAGCAGCCTACGCAACGTAAGGATAAGCCGCTACCAGAAGTATTAGAATACACCGAGGGTATGAATGCCCAAGATTTGGCCAAGCTGCTTCACCGTTCACCAGCAGAAATCATTAAGAAGCTCTTTATGCTGGGGGTAATGATCAATCAAAACCAGTCCTTGGACAAGGATACCATCGAACTGTTGGCCACCGATTACGGGATTGAAGCCAAGGAAAAGGTTGAAGTTGACGTTTCAGACATTGATAAGATGTTTGAAGATGAACAGAAGAATACGACCCACCTGGTTAAGCGCCCACCAGTTGTTACCGTTATGGGACACGTTGACCATGGTAAGACGACGCTGCTGGATAAGCTTCGTCACTCGCACGTTACTGAACACGAAGCCGGTGGGATCACCCAGGAAATCGGTGCCTACCAGGTACACTATAACGATAACCTGATTACCTTCTTGGACACCCCTGGTCACGCGGCTTTCACCGAAATGCGGGCCCGTGGTGCTAACATTACCGATATTACGGTTCTGGTGGTGGCTGCCGATGATGGGGTCATGCCGCAGACTGTTGAGGCCATCCACCACGCCCAAGCCGCTAAAACACCAATCATTGTGGCTGTCAACAAGATTGATAAGCCTGGTGCCAACCCGGACCGGGTCACCGAAGAATTGGCCAAGTATAACTTGATCCCTGAAGACTGGGGTGGGGATACCATCTTTGTTAAGATCTCAGCTAAGTTTGGTAAGAACTTGGATGAATTGCTTGATATGATCCTCCTCCAAGCAGAAATGATGGAATTAAAGGCTAATCCGGACCAGAATGCGGCTGGTTCCGTAGTTGAAGCCCGACTGGATCAAGGTCGTGGTTCTGTAGCGACCGTGCTGGTTCAACAAGGAACGTTGCACGTGGGGGACCCAATTGTCGTTGGTAATACCTTTGGTCGGGTGCGGACGATGACCAACGAAAATGGTCGGCGGATCAAGTCCGCGACGCCGGCAACACCAGTTGAAATTACGGGACTCAACGAGGTACCAGAAGCCGGGGACCGGTTCGTGGTCTTTGATGATGAAAAGACGGCCCGGGCTGCTGGTGAAGCACGTGCTAAACGGGCTCAGGATAAGGAACGGCAAAAGACCTCCCACGTTACACTGGATAACCTCTTTGCAACAATGAAGAAGGGTGAGATGAAGACCCTGCCAATCATCATCAAGGCCGACGTTCAGGGGTCAGTTGAAGCCCTCAGCCAAAGCCTACAAAAGATTAAGGTTGATGGTGTCCGGGTTGACATTATTCACCAAGCGGTTGGGGCCATTAGCCAAAGCGATGTAACCTTGGCCGAAGCATCTAACGCCGTCATCATTGGTTTTAACGTCCGGCCAACACCAGTTGCTAAATCCCTGGCGGACTCGAGCAACATTGATATCCGGCTCCACCGGGTCATCTACAACGCCATTGAGGAAGTTGAAGATGCCATGAAGGGGATGCTGGAACCAGTCTACAAGGAAGAAACGATTGGTGAAGTTGAAGTTCGTCAGATTTACAAGGCTTCGAAGGTTGGTACGATTGCCGGGGGAATGGTTACTTCTGGTAAGATCACCCGTGATGCTAAGGTTCGTCTGGTTCGTGACGGTGTCGTAATTTATGAAGGTGAACTAGGCTCTCTAAAGCGCTTCAAAGATGATGTGAAGGAAGTTAAGTCCGGCTTTGAATGTGGTTTGACGATTGAAAACTACAATGACATCAAAGAAAATGATGTGATCGAAGCTTACCAAATGAAGGAAGTTCCGGTTAAGTAAGGAGGCGTTAGCTATGCCAAATAAACAGTATCGTGTTGACCGCCTTGCACAGCAGATCCAACGTGAAGTTGATGACATTTTGCTAAAGCGGGTTCGTGATCCCCGGGTTCAAGGGGTTACGATTACTGGCGTTGATGTAACTGGTGACCTGCAGCAGGCCACGATCTACTACAGTATCTTGTCTGATAAAGCCTCTGCTGCCGAAAAGACGCAGGAAGGTCTGGAAAAGGCAACCGGTCTGATCCGGTCCGAACTGGGTGCCCGGTTAAACATCTTCAAAACTCCAGAAATTAAGTTTGAACGGGACCCATCCGTAGCTTATGGTAGTCGGATTGACCAACTGATTAATAAGCTTCACCAACAAGATAAGTAGTTTATGTTAACGTAAAAGGGAGTGGGATGGTATCGTCATCCTACTCTTTTTTAATATACGGAGGAAAAGATAAAATGGATGGAATTATTCCCTTATATAAGGAACGGGGGATGACTAGCTTTGATTGTGTTAGTCGCCTGCGCCGAATTCTTAAGACTAAGAAGATCGGCCATTCTGGAACCTTGGACCCCGCGGTTGACGGTGTTTTACCAATATGTGTTGGTACTGCTACTAAAGTGGTTGAATTTTTGATGCAGTCCGGTAAAGTTTACCAGGGTGAACTAGTAGTCGGCCGGGCAACCGAGACGGAAGATTTTGAAGGCCAGGTCATTGAACAAGCCCCCGTGGAGGCCCCACTAAGTGATGACCAGGTGCAAGCCGCGATGCAGTCGCTAACGGGGGAAATTACCCAGATTCCGCCGATGTATTCTGCCGTAAAGGTGAATGGGAAGCGACTGTATGAGTATGCCCGAGCCGGGAAACAGGTTGACCGCCCGACCCGCCACGTAACCATCAGTAGTTTTGAGCTGGTGCGCAACCAATATGATGAAGTTCACCACGAGCAGCACATTTTCTTTAAGGTGGCTTGTACAAAGGGGACCTATGTTCGGACACTGGTAGTGGACCTGGCCCGCGCACTGGGGTATCCGGGAGCAATGAAGTGGCTGACCCGGTTGGCGAGCGGTGGGTTCACAATTGATCAGACCTTGAGTTTGGCCGATATTCAAACCCTAGTGGCGAACCAGACGATCGACCGGTACCTTTACCCGCTAGACTATGCCCTAAAGGATTTTCCAACAATGGAACTAAGTGCTGACCAATGGAAGACGGTTCAAAATGGTGGCTGGTTACGTGCAGCGGAAGTGCAACCGGGGGCTAAAGAAGTGATTTTAAAATATAATGGCATAACTAAGGCTTTATATCACCGGACAGCGGACCATCACTATAAACCAACGAAGATGTTTTCCACAAAGTAGGAGGCAGAAAACTTGCAAGTTATCAAAATTCACCACCCGCTTGACCCAGCATTAGTGCCGGCGGGGCCGGTGGTATTAGCAATGGGCTTCTTTGACGGTGTCCACCGGGGGCACCAGGCGGTTATCCGACAGGCCAAGCAGTGGGCTGACCAGCAGGGGTTACCTTTAGCGGTTTTAACTTACAGTCATGCCCCGGGAATCACCTACCGTCAATACCCGGGTGGGTTCAAGTACCTCTCAACGACTGCCCGCAAACTTGAGCTCCTTGACCAGTTAGGGGTGGACCTGGTGTACCTGGTTAGCTTTACCTCCAGTTTTGCTAGCCTGGCTCCCCAGGAGTTCGTCGACCAGTACCTGGTTGCCTTTCATAGTCAAGTCGTTGTGGCTGGCTATGATCATACCTATGGTCCCGCTGATATCGCCACTATGGACCGGCTGCCCGGTTATGCCCAGGGTCACTTTGAAGTAGTGACGGTGCCAAAATTTACGGATGGCACCTCGACGGTTAAAGTCGGCTCACGGGCGATCCGCCAGCTGATTGATACTGGAGACGTTCAGGCGGCCAACCAGGAGCTGGGCTATTATTATCAGACTACCGGCCTGGTTGTCCATGGGTTGGCGCGGGGGCGGACCCTGGGCTTCCCGACCATTAATGTCGAGACACCAACCCTAGAACGCCTACCCGGGATTGGCGTTTACGCCGTTGATGTCCAAATTGGGGAGCACTGGTATGGTGGGATGGCTAGTGTTGGCCATAATATCACCTTTGGTGACCATAACCAACTGACGGTTGAGATTAACCTCTTTGACTTTGATCGGATGGTTTACGGTGAGGAAGTTAAGGTGCGTTGGTACCAGTACCTGCGTGGTGAGCAGAAGTTTGCCGGGGCTGGGGAACTGGTGACCCAGATGAAACATGATGAACGAGCGGCCCGGACCGTCGTTCAGAATCCACCAGCACTGGCTAACCATCTGATTCATTAGTAAGCTATAGAAAAAAGCGTCGATCCGCAAATTGAATTGCGGACCGGCGCTTTGTTGTTTGACAAAGGAAATTTGGCAACTACTCAAACAGGGTAGCAGCAAGCTACTTTTTGATTAGGGGCAATTTGGTTGCCCAGCTTTGTTTTGCCAGCTTTAATGTCGGCTGGCCCGGTGACTGTTGCCCTGGTGGATCTTGTGGACCCGTCGCTTGAACTTTGGCCCGTCATCAGTGACCAACTTGAAATGGCGGAGCTTGCCGTGGAAAGGGTGGCCGGTCAGCTTGAGATTGGTCCAGGACCGCATGACGTCGGTCATCGTGTCAAGCTGGTCGACCAGGTCAGAGTTACCCTCCTGTTGGGCAACCTGCTTAATGTCGGACTGGAGGCGGTAGATCAGGTTATTATGGTAGGCGAGTAGTTCGTTGGTCAGCGGGGCATTCCGGTACTTGTTAAACAGGCGCTGGATGAGCTCCATGGCCTCCTTGGCACTGTGTGGTTGAACATAGCGGTGTTCGTCTGTACTCATTTTAAAATCTCCTCAGAAATTATTGATTAATTATTTGACGTTTCTTGACTTTTAGGACGCTGGTTGGTATATTATACAGTGTGTTTAGCACTTAGCCCTAAAGAGTGCTAAAAGGGGAAGTGATACAATGCTAACACAACGTCAAAAGAAGATCCTGCAAGCGATTGTACGTCAATACACGTCAACTGGTCAACCGGTGGGGTCAAAGCATTTGGCAGAGCAACTGCCCTTTAAGGTTAGTTCAGCAACTATTCGTAACGAGATGGCTGCTTTAGAGGACCAGGGGCTAGTGACCAAGGAACATTCATCATCTGGCCGGGTACCATCTAAGGCGGGCTATCGTTTCTACGTTGACCACTTACTTGATCCCGGTGCGGTGACCGATAATGACTTAGTGGTCATCCAAAATTCTCTGGGGACAAGTTTTCAAAAGATTGATGAGATTGTGTCGCACTCGGCAGACATCTTATCAGATCTGACATCTTACACGGCCTTTACCTTAAAGCCGGAGCAAAGCGATATCCACTTGAGCGGTTTTCGGGTGGTTCCACTAGGTAACCAAAAAGTAATTGCAATCCTGGTTACCGATAGTGGGGATGTGGAGAGTCAATCCTTCACCATCCCCCGGGATTTCGACACTGAGGCTCTTCAGGCGGTAGTCCGGATGATCAACGACCAGTTGGTTGGGTTACCATTGGTTGAGGTGGTCAAGCGGCTTAATGACGACTTGCCACTGCAGATTATGCACTACATGCATGGTGCGGATGGTTTCTTAGACCTTTTTGACAATGTCGTAACCAGGGCTTCGCGGGAGCGGTTCTTCGTTGGCGGTCGGCTAAATATCCTGGGCTTTTCAAATAACCAGGATCCCCAAGCACTGCGCGCTTTATATAGCTTACTTGATCGCAACGATGAGCTGTCACACCTCCTTGAGACTGGTTCTTCCGATGATGATTCCGTCAATGTTAAGATTGGCTCTGAAATTTCACAGGACCAAGTTTTAAATGACTATAGTCTAATCACCGCGAAGTACAATGTCGACCAGTATGGCAAGGGCATTATTGCGGTGCTGGGACCGACGCGGATGCCATATTCGCGAACGATTGGAATTGTGAACGCTTTTCGTCAGGAATTGGCGAAACGGCTACTTGATTTTTATCGACATTACTACGATTCATAGGAGGCGAGTCATTTGGCAGAGCAAGAAGAAAAAAAACAGCAAGCGGCTAAGCAAACGGAAGCCAAGGCTAGGGAAGCTAAGGGTGAGCAGCACGCCGCTGCTGAACATGAGCACCATGGAAAGTGCCACCACCGCTGTGAACAGCTTCAAAAAGAGAACGCTGAATTAAAGAAACAGCTGGCGGATAAGGATGATAAATATTTGCGAGCGGAAGCGGAAATTCAAAATATGACTAACCGCTTCAAAAAAGAACGCGCGCAAATACTAAAATATGATGGGCAGGACCTCGCAAAAAGCGTCTTGCCGGTCCTCGACAACTTAAAGCGGGCCCTTTCGATTGAGGTAACTGATGAAAATGGTCAGCAGCTCAAAAAGGGGATCCAGATGGTCCATGACCATTTGATGACGGCTTTGACCGACCACGGGATTACTGAGATTCCGGCGGCCGGCAAGCCCTTCGACCCAACCATGCACCAAGCAGTACAGACGGTTCCGGTTGAAGATGGTCAAAAGCCAGACACAATCGTTAAGGTCCTCCAAGCTGGCTACCAGCTAAAGGACCGGGTTTTACGCCCTGCAATGGTTGTTGTAGCACAATAAAAATAAGAGAGGGAATAAACAATGGCAAGTAATAAGATTATTGGTATTGATTTAGGTACTACTAACTCCGCCGTTGCCGTTATGGAAGGTAACGAGCCCAAGATTATCACTAACCCAGAGGGGAGCCGGACGACACCATCAGTCGTTTCGTTTAAGAACGGCGAAACGCAAGTTGGTGAAGTAGCTAAGCGGCAAGCAATCACGAACCCTAACACGATTTCTTCAATTAAGAGTCACATGGGTGAAGCTGGTTACACCGTCGAAATTGATGGTAAGAAGTACACACCACAAGAAATTTCAGCAATGATTCTTCAATACATCAAGAAGTATGCTGAAGACTACATTGGTGATACGGTTGATAAGGCCGTCATCACCGTTCCAGCCTACTTTAATGATGCTCAACGGCAAGCCACTAAGGATGCCGGTAAGATCGCTGGATTAGATGTTAAGCGGATCATTAACGAACCAACCGCTTCTTCTTTGGCTTACGGTCTGGATAAGAAGGACAAGGATGAAAAGATCCTGGTTTACGACCTTGGTGGTGGGACCTTCGATGTCTCCATTCTAGAATTAGGTGACGGGGTCTTCCAAGTACTCTCAACTAATGGTGATACGCACCTTGGTGGGGATGACTTCGACCAAAAGATCATGGACTGGTTGATCGCTGGCTTTAAGGAAGAACACGGTGTTGACCTGTCCCAAGATAAGATGGCTTTGCAACGGTTGAAGGATGCTGCTGAAAAGGCAAAGAAGGACCTGTCTGGTGTTCAAGAAGCGCAAATCAGCTTACCATTCATTTCATCCGGTGAAAATGGCCCACTCCACTTGGAAAAGAGCCTTACCCGGGCCCAATTCAACCAGTTGACCAATGACCTGGTTGAACGGACGAAGCAGCCAGTATTGAACGCCTTGAAGGATGCGGACCTGTCGTTTGATGACATTGATGAAGTAATCCTGAATGGTGGTTCAACCCGGATCCCAGCAGTTCAAGAAATGGTTAAGGAATTAACTGGCAAGGAACCTAACCACTCCATCAACCCTGATGAAGCCGTTGCCCTTGGTGCCGCAATCCAAGGTGGGGTTTTGACTGGTGATGTTAAAGACGTTGTTTTGCTTGACGTTACGCCACTTTCCCTTGGTATCGAAACCATGGGTGGGGTCTTCACCAAGTTGATTGACCGGAACACGACCATTCCAACTTCTAAGAGTCAGATCTTCTCTACTGCCGCTGATAACCAATCGGCCGTTGACATCCACGTTCTTCAGGGTGAACGGCCAATGGCAGCTGATAACAAGACACTGGGGAACTTCCAGCTGACAGACATTCCGGCTGCCCCTCGTGGTGTTCCACAAATCAAGGTTACCTTTGATATTGACAAGAACGGGATTGTTAACGTTTCTGCCGAAGATCAAGGAACCCATAAGAAGCAAAACATCACCATCAAGTCCAACTCTGGTTTGTCTGATGAAGAAATTGAGCGGATGAAGAAGGATGCCGAAGAACACGCCGAAGCCGACAAGAAGAAGAAGGAAGAGGTTGACCTGAAGAATGAAGTCGACCAAGAACTCTTCCAAGTCGACAAGACCTTAAAGGAGGTTAAGGGCAAGGTACCGGAAGAAGACATCAAGAAGGCCGAAAGTGCCCGTGATGACTTAAAGAAGGCTAAGGAAAGTGGCAACCTTGATGACATGAAGGCTAAGAAGGATGCTTTAAATAAGGTTATCCAAGACCTGTCAGTCAAGTTGTACCAAAAGGCCCAGGGTGCCCAAGGCGGTGCACAGCCAAATGGCGGTAACGCTGGTAATGGCAATGGTAGCGCCAATGGTAATGATGACAACACCGTTGATGGTGACTTCAAGGACGTTACGCCGGACGACAAGAAGTAATTACTAATTGCTATGTAGTGAGTAAAAGCCAAAGGCCGGATACGAGGACTTTGGCTTTTACTTTTCTTTCCCACCTGTGGTATAACTAAACAAGCAATTAAGTTGAGAGGGATATAAATGGCAGAAAAGAATTATTATGATGTTTTGGGTGTTTCTAAGGATGCATCCGAAGCGGATATTAAACATGCTTACCGGCGCCTAGCTGCAAAGTACCACCCAGACGTTAACCACGAGCCGGGTGCCGAAGAAAAATTCAAGCAAATCAACGAGGCCTATGAGGTCCTTAGTGATTCGCAAAAGCGGGCCCAGTATGACCAGTTTGGTTCTGCCGGTCCCCAAGCGGGTCAAGGCTTTGGCGGTGGTGGCTTCGGTCAAGGCTTCAACCAGGGCTTTGGCGGTGCTGGTGGCTTTGACGACATATTTAGCCAGTTCTTTGGCGGTGGTGGTCGTGCACGGCGGGACCCCAGTGCACCGCGTCCGGGTCGTGACCTTCAGTACGCGATGACGTTGAAGTTTATGGATGCCATCTTTGGTAAGACTACGACAATTAAATATGACCGGGATGCCCAATGCCAGACCTGTCATGGTACGGGTGCTAAGCCAGGCAAGTCAGCTTCAACTTGTCAGCGGTGTGGCGGAAGTGGTGTTATTGTCACCGTTCGTCAAACACCGCTGGGCAACATGCAAACCCAAACGGCGTGTCCAGAATGTAACGGGACTGGTAAGATCCTGAAGCTGGAGGACCGCTGTGAAACCTGCCATGGTTCTGGTCATGTTCACGAAAAACACGAGTTGGAAGTTAAGGTTCCGGCAGGGGTTGACGATGGCCAACAAATGCGGCTGCAAGGTCAGGGTGATGCCGGTGAAAACGGTGGCCCGGCCGGGGACTTATACATTGTCTTCCGGGTTACGCCGAGCCGTGAATTCCGGCGTGATGGCACCACTATTTACGTTGATCGTGATATTTCGTTCGCGCAAGCGGCACTGGGGGACGAAATCAAGGTTAAGACCGTTCATGGTGACGTTGACCTGAGAGTTCCCGCTGGAACGCAATCAGAAACTAACTTCCGCTTACGGGGGAAGGGAGTTCCGTACTTGAATGGCAAGGGAACTGGTGACGAGCATGTTACTGTCCACGTCAAAACACCAAAGAACCTCAATAAACGCCAGCGGGAGGCAATGATGGCCTTTGCTGCCGCTAGCGGTGAGGATGTCAAGGGCGTCAAAAAATCTGTCTTAGATAAGCTCAAGGACGCTTTTGAGGACCGTTAATACAATAATGATTAAGCCAGGAATTCGGACAAGTTGGTCCGCTTTCCTGGTTTTTAAAACGAGATCATGGTGGTAGGCCACGACCTCGTTTTTTAAATTTTGGTTCGTCTTTGTTATACTAGATAAGAGTATTTTCGTAGAAAGTAGTGAATAAGCATGACAATGAGTCTGGAAGAAATGAAGGAGCGCCAAAAGCACATCCGTAATTTTTCGATTGTTGCCCACATTGATCACGGTAAGTCAACACTGGCTGACCGGATTTTAGAAATGACGGATTCGATTAGTAAGCGTGAAATGAAGGACCAAATCCTTGATGATATGCCCTTAGAGCGCGAACGGGGGATTACGATCAAACTAAATGCCGTGGCCTTGACCTACCATGCTAAGGATGGGCAAGACTATATTTTCCACCTGATTGATACTCCCGGACACGTTGATTTCTCCTATGAGGTTTCGCGGTCGTTGGCGGCCTGTGAAGGTGCAATTTTAGTGGTGGACGCGACTCAGGGGGTGGAGGCACAGACCCTCGCAAACGTTTACCTGGCAATTGATAATAACCTGGAAATCCTGCCCGTGATTAACAAGGTGGACTTGCCTTCTGCTGACCCAGCGGGAACCCGGGCCCAAATTGAAGATGAGATTGGCCTGGAAACTGACGAAGCCGTTGACGTGAGTGCCAAAACGGGGTTAAACGTGGACCAGGTTTTGGAAAAAATTGTAAAGGATGTGCCGGCGCCAACTGGGGACTTAACGGCCCCTTTAAAGGCCTTGATTTTTGATTCCAAGTATGATGACTACCGGGGGGTGGTCTTGTCGGTACGGATCTTTGAGGGAACCGTCAAAAAGGGTGACAAGATTCGGCTGATGAATAGTGGGACGGAATACGAAGTCGCTGAAGTCGGCATTAACTCACCAAAGCCGTTGGCCCGGGATATCCTGATGGCGGGGGATGTTGGTTACATTACGGCGGCCATTAAGGATATTAAAGATACCCGGGTTGGTGATACCGTCACCGATGCCAACCACCCGACGGAAAAGCCACTAGCGGGTTACCGGCAGATGACACCAATGGTTTATGCCGGACTATATCCCACCGATAATGCTAAGTTTAATGACCTGCGTGAAGCCCTGGAAAAATTACAGTTAAATGATGCGGCTCTGGTTTTTGAGCCAGAAAGTTCTCAGGCCCTTGGCTTTGGGTTCCGGTGCGGTTTCTTAGGTTTATTGCACATGGATGTGGTCCAGGAACGGTTAGAGCGGGAGTTTAACCTCGACCTGATTACGACGGCGCCATCCGTTACCTACCATGTTGACTTGGCGGACGGGAGTACGGTTGAGGTGGAAAACCCGGCCGAAATGCCAGATGCTTCGTCGATTAAGACAATTAAGGAACCATACGTTAAGGCCTCGATCATGGTGCCGAATGACTATGTCGGGCCGGTAATGGAGCTTTGTCAACGCAAGCGGGGGATCTTTGAGACGATGGAATACCTGAGTGATACTCGGGTAAACGTGATTTACCACGTCCCATTGTCAGAAATTATCTTTGACTTCTTCGATAAGTTGAAGAGTTCAACCCGGGGCTACGCATCAATGGACTATGAGGTTGATGAGTATAAGCCAAGCAGCTTAGTTAAAATTGACATTCTCTTGAATGGTGACAAGGTTGATGCCCTCAGTTTTATTGCCCATAAGGACTTTGCGGCTGAGCGGGGACGGGAGATTACTTCTAAGCTTAAGAAGATTATTCCCCGGCAAAACTTTGAAATCCCTATTCAGGCGGCAATTGGCTCTAAGATTATTGCCCGGACTAACATTAAGGCCTACCGGAAGGACGTCACAGCCCGGATCCATACCGGGGATCCGGACCGGCGTGCCAAACTGTTAGAGAAGCAAAAGCGTGGTAAGAAACGAATGAAAGCCGTTGGAAAGGTTGATATCCCGCAGGAAGCCTTCATGGCTGTTTTGAAGACTGATGAGGAAGTCGACGGGAAGTAAATTTTTAGACTAAGTTAGGCAGTTGTGTCATAACTTAGTCTATTTTTCGTTAGTATAATCGGTGACCATTTAGAAATATCAGTGCATTATTGCTATAATGTAATTACTATGTAGAAAGCTGCGGGATACCCCAGTTTACATTATTAGAAACTAGTGATGTGACTAATGCTACTTAGCCACTATGGGAGGCTATTATAGATGCAAAATAAGGACGCATGTACTTCAATTATGGTTGGTAAGAAGGCATCATTGGACGGTGCTACTTACATCTGTCGAAATGAGGACCGGGTTAAGGCAATTGAGCCCAAGCGGTTTTTCGTTCGACCGGCGGTGAGTGGTCGGCACGAGACCTACGTTTCACCGTACAATAAGCTAACGGTACCGCTACCGGAAACGGGGATGCGTCATACTACAACACCAAGTTTGGACCAATCTGCGGGGCCAAATGAGGAAGATGGTATTAACGAGGCTAATGTGGCGGCCTCCTTTACGGAGAGTGTTTATGCAAATGACCGGGTGTTAGCTTACGACCCCTTTGTTAAGAATGGCCTTGCTGAGGACTCATTATGTACACTTGTTTTACCATTCATCCATTCAGCTCGTGAGGGGGTTGAATATACTGGTAAGCTGATCGCAAAGTATGGCTCGGCCGAAGGAAACGGGATGCAATTTGCCGATGCAGATAGTGTCTGGTACATGGAAGTAGTAACTGGCCACCAGTGGGTTGCCGTGCGGATCCCTGACGACTGCTATGCGGTCACCCCTAACCAGATGGCAATTGAGGATATTGACTTTAATGATCCCGAAAACTACCTGTGGGCTGATGGTATTCGTGAATTTGTTGAAGAGCACCAGCTAAATCCTGATGAAAATCGGTGGGACTTCCGCCACATCTTCGGTACGAGTACCCAGAAGGATCGGCACTACAATACTCCTCGGACCTGGTTTGCACAACGCTACCTCAGCCCTAAAGCTTCACAAGGGCAGACACCTGAGGATGGTGAAATGCCATTTATCCGGAAAGCGGAGTTTAAGATTTCACATGAAGATATTCAATATGTTTTAAAGTCGCACTTTAATGAAACACCGTATGATCCAATGGGGAATAGCCCAGAAAATAAGACCTACCGGGCAATCTCTCTTTCGCGGACGGCGCAATCGCATATTCTTCAAGTACGGAACATGAAGAAGTACAAGACGAGTGTGCACTGGATTGAATTGGGCGTACCAGCATTTAACCCTTACGTTCCTTTCTTTGCTAATGCTGATGACACGGACGAGTCTTATCGCAACGTTCCTGCTAAGATGGACCTGAAGTCAGCTTACTGGCTCAATGAGGCCCTAGCAGAAGTTGTGGAAAGTCACTACGAAGAATTTATGGAGAAGGATGAAGACTACCAAAAGGAACTTAATGAATGGGCACGGCGGAAGATCGCGGAAGTTGACCGGGCGGCGGCCGACCTCTCCGGGCAAGAGTTAACCGACTACCTGACTAAGCAGAACCATGAAGTAGCTGTCCACTACAATGAACGGACACGGGAACTGTTCTACGAGCTGCTTACGGAGGGTTGCGAGTTATCAAAGATGTCATTTAAGATGGATCCTAACCTGTAAGCAATAATAAGTGGCTGTGACATGGTTTGCCACCGCACCATTAATACGTAAGAAGGCCTTCAGTGAGCGGCAATGATACCGGTCACTGAAGGCCTTCTCGTGCTTTTTACATTTAGCATCAAAATTTAATTAGGCGAGTTTAAAAGTCTTAAGTTCCTTGCTCGTGTGCGTAAATGGTTCACAGCCGTCTTCTGTAATGTGAACACAGTCTTCAATCCGCACACCAGCGACTCCTGGAATATAGATTCCCGGTTCAATGGAGAAGCACATTCCCGGTTCAAGGACAAGCTGGTTACCCGCCATGATGGATGGAAACTCGTGGTCACTCATCCCTAGGCCGTGGCCGAGGCGGTGGATGAAGTATTCACCATAACCAGCCTTAGTGATAATATCGCGGGCAACCCGGTCCAGCTCTTCGGCAGTAATCCCTGGTTTAGCAGCCTCTTGGGCAGCCAGCTGGGCTTCTAGACAGACGTTATAAATATCTTGCTGCTTTTCATTTAGGGTCCCAATAGCAACGGTCCGGGAAACATCACTACAGTAACCATCAACAATACAACCGAGGTCAAACAGCACCAGTTCGTTGTTTTCAATCGGGTTCTGAGAGGTTGCACCGTGGGGCTCAGCTGCGTGGGCGCCAGCCTGAACTAGCGTGTCAAAACTCGTGTGCATGATCCCGTGCTTCTTCAGAGCAAATTCAAGGTTAGCAGCAACTTCTTGTTCACTGCGGCCTAGTTTAAGGTTCTTAAAGCCCTCCTCAAGCATGAAGTCGGCCCACTTACCAGCCTCATCCAGCTTAGCAATTTCATCGGCCGACTTGATTAGCCGCATGTGCTCAATGGTGGGGGTTAAATCAGTGTCAAACTTGGCGGTCGGGAACTGACCTTTCAAACCGCGCAGGCGCTGGACCGTTAGGTGACTTTGCTCGATTCCCCAGTGGATCGGGTCCGGACTTTGTTCCCGGACGTGCTTAGCAATTAAGGCGTAAGGGTCCTCGTGGTCAAGGTAGCCATAAACGGGATGAGTCCAACCGGCGCCCTTGGCCGCTTCGACCTCCAGGGCTGGTGTGAACAAGAACGGTTCTGCATCTGGGAAGATCAACAGTGCCATGACCCGTTCAATTGGGTCTTCATAAAAGCCGGTTAGGTAGCCGATGGTCATCGGGTCACTAATGTAAGCAGCATCAAGATTCTTCTCAGCAAGGGTGGTTTGCAGTTGTTCAATCTTAGACAATTCAATAACCTCCTTTAGGTTGGGACAAATAACTATACTATTATTTTATAGTAATGGGCAGGTGAAAACAATTAGTTTAATAAAAACTGCGATGTTCAAGCGGCCAGCTAAGAAGTTCAATGCTAGCGGGCAGGGGGAACAACTATTTAAAAAGAAAAAGCCGGGGAAATCCCGACTTTGTAGGTTGAAAGAGCTTAATCTTAGTTGTTTTCCAACTTAGCTAAGCCATCCTTAGCAACCTTTTCCAAGGCAGCAGCAGAGTCTGCCATGGCCTTCTTTTCACGGTCATTTAATGGTACTTCGATTACCCGAGCAACACCTGAAGCGTTAACAACGGCTGGTGTACCAATGTAAATGTCCTTCAAACCGTATTCACCATTCAGTGGAGCACCGATTGGGAGAACAGAGTTTTCGTCACGTAGGATAGCGCGTGAAATCCGCATCAAGGCAGTAGCAACACCGTAGAAAGTAGCACCCTTCCGGTTGATAATTTCGTATGCCTTGTTACGAACATCGTCTTCGATCTTAAGAAGTTCATCATCGGAAACGCCTTGTTCCTTAGCCATGTCTAACAATGGCTTACCACCAATGGTAGCGCTGGAGTAGGCAGCAAATTCGGAGTCACCGTGTTCAGCCATAATGTTGGCAGAAACGTCGCGTGGGTCCACGTCGAACTTCTTAGCCAGGGCAACCCGCAGACGAGCGGAGTCTAGTGAAGTACCAGAGCCAACAACCTTGTTCTTTGGGAAGCCAGAGAACTTGTGAACGGCGTAGGTGAGGATATCAACTGGGTTAGCAGCAACCAAGAAGATACCGTCAAAGCCAGACTTAACAATTGGTTCAACAACGGACTTGATGATCTTCAAGTTCTTGTCAACTAATTGCAGACGAGTTTCACCAGGCTTTTGTGGGGCACCGGCAGTGATGACTACCAAGTCAGCATCCTTGCAGGTGTCATAGTCAGCTGAGTAGATGTTCTTTGGTGCGGTAAATGCAGTAGCATCTTCCAGGTCCAAAGCATCCCCTTCAGTCCGCTTCTTAATGATATCAACAATCGCAAATTCTTCAGCGATACCTTGTTGAGCCATTGCAAAGGCGTAACTTGAACCGACAGCCCCGTCACCGACGAGGACAACTTTTTGATGATTCTTAGACATAAATATACAGTCTCCCTTTCATCTGTGTCTTGTGCAATTTCGAGATTACATCTCAAAAATATTATAGCATTCCTTTGTGAAAAATCTATAAATAGTCGTAAAATTAGTGCATTGTCGTTTTGCTCAATTTAAAAATATCATGGCTATTTTACTATGGTCACGTCTTAACATGTGCTAAAATAAGGTAGTATCTGTTAGGCTTGGTTAAGTTTAAGCAGTTAGTATAAACGGAGGAGGTGATTACCATTCTTAATCGTACCAAGCAATTTATGCGCGATAATGATTTAATGTATAAACGTGAATATATTCGGCCAATGATGACACCGCAGCACGTGTACGTCTTCCGTTTTGGGAAGCACCGGCTGAACAATCGGGTAATCATTCGTTACTCCCACACTTGGACTGGACGTTTAAAAATAAATGAAATTGACGTACGTCTTCACCACCAGCACCACCCACGGATTTTCTTGACCGAATCTGACTTAATTGACTATCTCAAGCACCATCTGGAAAAGGAAAAGAAGAAGCGGGCCAAGGATAGTCAGGGTGAAGATGACGAGTAATATGCAGTAAATGAATCGTGACCAGCGGGCGAAGGTGGTCACGATTTTATTGATTAAAGGAGGAACTCATGGATTGGACAGCGGTAAAAGTAATTACTTCTAGTGAAGCAGTTGAAGCGGTTAGCTATCTTTTAACTAACGCGGGTGCCCAGGGGGTTCAAATTGATGATGCCGCGGATTTTGCAAACCTCCACGCCGGACGGTATGGAAAGCACGGGAAAATTATTGACCCGGCAGATATTCCCCATCGTAAGCAGGGGGCCGCGGTGACCGGCTACTTTCCGGAAAAGTCTTTTTTGCCAGAGTTGGTACCGACTATTTCGGCGCAGGTTACCAAACTAGCTAGCTATGGACTGGACCCCGGGGCTGCTCAGGTTAGTGCTGCAGGAGTCGACGATGAAAAGTGGGCAACAGTTTGGCAAAAGTACTACCACCCCTTACGGGTAACCAATGAATTAACGATTGTCCCGGAGTGGGAAGACTACACACCAGCCCAAGATAGTGAAAAGGTGTTGTGCCTTGACCCGGGAATGGCCTTTGGGACGGGTACCCACCCCACTACCCGGTTAATGATGGAAGCCTTGGAAAA
>DXAF01000006.1 GCA_019117185.1 Candidatus Limosilactobacillus intestinipullorum
ACTACACCAGTGCCAACTTAGACTACGTGGTTAAGTACACCGCTCAACAGCAGCCAACGGAACCAACCCAGCCGACGGAGCCGACAACACCGAGTCAGCCGACAGAACCGTCAACGCTAACGGCACCGACGAGTCCAAGCGCCCCGAGTGAACCAAGTACACCTGAGACGCCATTGCCGGTAAACCCAACTACGCCCGCTACCCCTGCTGAACCGGCTGTTCCGAGTCCCAAGCCAGTTGTTCCTGAAGCAACTAACCGGCCGAACAATAAGCTGCCGCAGACCGGGAACCAAGACACCAGTGCCGTAGCTGGTCTGGGCCTGCTCGCGGGGATGCTAAGCTTGTTTGGCCTCGGTAAGCGAAAGCGTCAATAAGGACTTGCGCGACGATTTAGGCTATTCCCGACTTTTGTGAAGAAGGTTCATTCACGAGGCACGAAACGTGTTATAGTAGATGTAAATTTAGGAAAGTGGGGAGTAACTTATGGCTAAGTACGTCGTAGAATTGAGTGAAGAAGACTTACAAATGATTAAGGACTGCCATTCCAAGAATCCTTCAATCATGAAGGCAATGGAAAACGCAAAGAAGGAAGATTAATTCCGGTCCTTTAATGACCAATCACTATTCTTGTTGCTAAGTTAGTGGTTGGTCTTTTTTGTAACGAAATGACTTAGGAAAGAGGGCTTTAAAATGTCACTAACTGATATTCTAATTGCACTGGTCCCGGCGTTTGGCCTCGGGTTCCAGGTAATTTGCATGCAACTAATCGGTGGTAAGTATACCAACAAGGTGATGGGGATGGCGATCGTCACCCTGTTAGTCGGAATCGGGGTGTACTTTGTTAAACGACCGGTGTTGACTGGTAGCCTCTGGTTGGGGGCCGCGCTTAGTGGGATCGGCTTTTGTATTGGGATCATCCTCCAGGTTAAGAGTTTCTCGCTGGTGGGGGTTTCAATGACAATGCCGATCTCAGTTGGTGAGCAGCTGGTCGGTACTGCCCTGGTTGGTGCGATCTGCTTTCATGAATGGACGACGGGTAACCAGTGGTTGCTAGGAATCGGGGCATTAATCTTGATTGTGGCCGGTATTGCAATGACGGCCTACCAGGAACACAGTGACCAGGGGAGTAACGTAAAAAAGGGGATGCTCTACCTACTGATTTCCTCGCTGGGCTTTGTGGCCTATGCGTCGTTTCCAACCGCTTTTCACCTCAGCGGATGGGACGTGGTCTTTCCTCAAGCGGTAGCGATCTTTATCGCGATGGTCATCCTTTGCTCATTTGAAAAGGATAGCCACTTGTTTGGACTAAAGACGTGGCAGAACATGGCAACCGGTGTTTGCTTTGCGATTGCTAACCTTGGCATTATCTTTTCTAACGAAATCAACGGGGTGGCCGTGGGTTACACGATTTCTCAGCTGAACGTCATCATTTCTACGCTAGGTGGCCTCTGGATCCTTCACGAATCCAAGACCCCCAAAGAAGTTCGGTTTATTATTACCGGTGTCATCCTGGTGGTTGCCGGGGGAATTATGATTGGCGTGACGAAGTAGGGGCGTTAGTCGTAAGAAAATGATTAATAGATAAAAGGGATTGACGTTTCTTTTGTAACGAACTCTGGAAAGATATTTTCCGGGGTTCTTTTTTTATGGACAAAGTTTGTGAAATTAGTCGTCACCAGTAAGAAAAGTTTGAGAAATTTTAAATAAGCAGGGATTACCGATCGCTGTAAGCTTAACTATGTCAAACGTATGACAGAAACACGGACTTTTTTCTGTCATACGTTTGACATATAATTTCACAAGTTGTAATCTTCATATTTGAAAGCGGTAACAAAGTGAGGCTAAAAAGTATGACACAAGAAATTGATCAAACCAAGAAAATTCACGTAACTAACGATCGCTACCGTCCCCGGTACCATATTGCAACAGATGGTGGTTGGCTTAATGACCCGAACGGTCTGTGTCACTTCCAGTGTTACTACCACGTCTTTTACCAGTACCACCCTTATTCCGCGCAATGGGGACCAATGCACTGGGGGCATGTCCGGAGTAAGGACCTAGTTCACTGGGAACAGTTGCCGGTGGCCCTGGTCCCTGGTGATCCAGAAGACACGGGTGGCTGTTTTTCGGGATCGGCGATTGTCAAGAATGGTCGCCTGTACCTGATTTACACCGGTCACCACTATTATGATGACGAGGACCTTGACCATTTTTGGGAAAACCAGAACGTGGCCTATAGCGACGATGGGGTTCACTTTACCAAGTATGAAGGCAACCCAGTCATCAGCGTTCCGCAGGATAATGCACAGGATTTTCGGGACCCGAAAGTTTGGGAACACGATGGCCAATACTACCTAGTACTGGGCAGCCGTGAACGGGCCACGGATCGTGGTCGAATTCTTCTGTACCGGTCGGCCGACCTACTACACTGGCAGCAGGTGGGGACGATGCTGGACACCACCACGGTAAAGAATACCGGGACGATGCTGGAATGTCCGGACTTCTTCTCCCTCAGCGGGCACGACATCTTGCTGTGCTCGCCGATGGGACTGTCAGCGACTGCGAAGAATTTCATGAACCTTTCGCAAGTTTGCTATTCAGTTGGTCAGCTGGACTATGACCGGGGGTGCTTTACGGGGAGCGATTTTCAAGAACTTGATAAGGGCCACAATTTCTATGCTACCCAGACCTTTATGGCCCCGGACCAGCGCCGCATCCTCATTGGTTGGTTGAGCCCCTTTGAAGAACAGCTGGCTGAGCAGGCAGACGGTTGGGCCGGGCTCTTAACCCTGCCTCGTGAACTAACTTTGCGAGGCGGTCACCTGTATAACCGACCAGTTGCGGAACTAAAAACCCTGCGCAGTCAGACAGATTTCACGGGGACCATCCAACTGACTGGTCAACAAGAATTAATGGTTACCGACCCCCAACATAGTGAGTTTAACCTGTCATTTACCCAACCGGTTCGTGGTGAATTCGACTGGCGGTTAAATGACCAGCAGGGACCCCTGTTGACGGTTAGTTACCGCGACAATGAGCTAGTACTAAAACGGCGGGGGAAAGATGGACTACGCTACGCCACCCTGCCGGCGGGGCTTACCAACTTGCAGATTTTTGTTGATACCAGTTCGGTTGAAATTTTCGTCAACGATGGCTGGGTATCATTGACCGACCGTTATTACGCTACGGGGGCAGTCAGTTACGAAATCGCCAGTGACCAACCGGTGACGCTGACTGCTGCTAACTATGCTTTAGATTAAGAAATGAGGCTACATTATGAAAACAGGAAAGGGTTCAGCCTTTAAAAATACCTTCTATCTTGAAAGTTCATTGAGCTTGCTATTATTCTTTAGTGCCTGGGGAATTTGGTGGTCATTTTTCCAAATTTGGTTAACGAATGACCTTGGCTTTTCCGGTGCCAAGGTGGGGCTAATTTACACCTTTGATTCGGCAATTACGCTGGTCTTAATGTTTGTATATGGCTCACTGCAAGATAAGCTGGGGATTAAGCGGCGGCTGTTAATCGGGGTCACTATCCTCGAAATGCTGCTCGGCCCCTTCTTCACTTGGATTTATGCGCCGTTATTACACTCGAACTTCGTCTTGGGGGCCTTTTTAGGATCGTTATACCTCTCCTTTGCCTACTTAGCGGCCTCACCAACCTTTGAAGCCCTTGCCGAGCGGATGAGCCGGCGCTATAGCTTTGAATATGGTCGGGCCCGGGCATGGGGTTCCTTTGGGTACGCGCTCTCGGCCCTCTGTGCCGGTTACCTCTTTACGATCAGCCCGTACATTGTCTTTTGGCTTAGCAGTGGGATTAGCCTGGTGACCTTCTTACTGCTGTGCTTTGGCCGGACCAAGAGCAGCAAGCAAGTGGCTGCCTATGAAAACAAGGCCGAGGAAGCTCATGATGCGGACAAACCTAGCTTTAAGGAAATTCTCGGCGTTTTCAAGATGAAGCAGCTGTGGGAATTAGTAATTTTTATCGTCTTTAGTGGTTCCTTTTACACGGTCTTTGACCAGCAGATGTTTCCCCAGTTCTTCACCCAGTTCTTTAAGACTGCGGCGCAGGGGAATACCGCTTACGGGATTTTGAATTCTATTGAAGTCTTCTTAGAATCAATCATGATGGCAATCGTACCGTGGATCATGAAGAAGATCGGGGTCCGTAAGACACTGTTGGTCGGCGTTACGATTATGTTCTTACGGATTGGCCTATGTGGACTGGTAATTAGTCCCGTTGGTATTTCAATCGTCAAGCTCTTCCACGCACCAGAAACGGCGATCTTCGCTCTGGCGATGTTCCGGTACCTGACCCTGCACTTTGATACCCGGCTATCGGCGACGATGTACATGGTAGTCGGCCAAATTGCCGGCCAAATTGGTCAGATTATCTTCTCCACCCCGTTGGGGATGCTCCATGACCGAATTGGTTACCGGGCAACTTTCCTGGTAATTTCGTTAATCGTAATTTGTGCGGCGGTGTACGCCTTTGTGATCTTGCGTAAGGATAACCAAGAAGTTGATGGACAACCGCTGAAACGTGCTTAATAAAAAAAGGTGGTCAAAAATTGGCCACCTTTTGCGGTTCTCGGTATAATAACAATGAACTAGTAAATGATAAGGGGATTGTTATGAGCCAACCCAAGATGACTGATGTTGCCAAAAAAGCTGGTGTGTCACCAACAACGGTTTCCCGGGTGATTAACCGCCGGGGGTACCTCAGTACCAAAACGATTAATAAGGTTGAAGCTGCGATGCGGGAGTTAAACTACCGCCCGAACATGGTCGCCCGGCAGTTGCAGTCACAGCGGACGATGACGATTGGGATACTGGTACCGACCGTTGCGAACCCGTTCTTTGGTGAACTAACGTATAAGTTGGAGCGGGACTTCTTTAACGCCGGGTTTAAGGTCTTAATTGGTAATGCCGAAAACGATGTAGAAAAGGAACGGCTTTACCTCCAACAACTGCTGGCCCGCCAAGTTGATGGTCTGGTGATTGCCACCCACAACCACCAGCAGCAAATTCCCGAGTACCAAAATGCAAACCTGCCAATTGTCTCAATTGACCGTTACTTGCGGACATCAATCCCCAACGTCAGTTCCGATAACTATGCGGGGGGGCGCTTAGCAACGGAAGAGCTAATTGCCCGGGGGGCCAAGCACATTATCCATACCGATAGTGTAGAGCGGTTTAACAAGCGTGATTACCTCCGCCAACAGGCCTACCAGGATGTGATGAATGAACATGGCCTGACGCCGGTGACTTATAAAATTGACTTTGGCAGCCAGCCAGAGTTAATGTGGCAGTTTTTCAACCGGATTTTGGATGAACACCCCGAAGCGGACGGCTTCTTTGCCAGCAATGATATGGATGCAATCCAGCTACTGCAGACGGCCCGTCAGCGGGGAATTCGGGTCCCAGAAGACCTCCAGGTAATTGGCTATGACGGGGTGCCGACGACTACCCGGATCGTGCCGGAACTTTCAACTATCGTCCAACCCCTTGATGAGATGGCCAAGGTGGCTGTTGATATTTTGCAACGCGAAATCAATGGCGAGCGGGTTACCGGGAGTCATAATCTGCCAGTCCGCCTCCGGGCTAGTGCGTCTTTGAAACAGTAGGAAATTAAATAGCGACCGGCAGTGTTTGGATTTTCTTGAACGCTGTCGGTCGTTTTACTAACTATTTTTAATTTTCGTGCTGGTGGGGGATAAACTTGAGAACTCCCCCAAAAATAATGATGGCAAAGACCAGCATCATGATAAGAGCGTTACCAGTTCCCATCGCGGTGGCCGTCGGTGTCTTACCAACGCCAACCTGGCTCTTGGCAACGATCATTGCGACCAGCGAGGTGCCCATAGAGCCGGCAAATTGTTGGAGAATTGAGGATGGCGTTTCCCTGCGGCGTCTGCTCCGTTGGCAAAACGGCCAAAGCAGAAGTCATTACCGTTCCCATCCCCACCATGTAGACCACGTAGACGGTCGTGATGAAGAGGTTGGAAAGCTGATGGGCGGCAAGCGTGAAGCTCAGGATGGCAATTAACATCAACCCGGCTCCTGTAGTAATGGGCTTGCGGGGGTCAAACTTATCTAGCAGGTGCCCACCAATTGGGGCGAAGACGGCTCCGCCAATACCGGCGGGCATGACGATTAAGCCGGCGATTAGGGCGGTATTGTGGTTGACCAATTGGATGTAGTTAGGCAACAGAAAGGCAAAACCAAGCGAGCACATCTGGGTCAAGAAGAAGACCAGGACGTGGCCGGCAAAACGGTGGTTGCGAAAGAGGCGGAAGTCAAGAACCGGTTGGGTAATGGTGAGTGACCGCCAGGAGAGTAGGCCCATTGCCACGAGCCCGATTAGGATCATTCCACCACTACGCAGGCTGGTTAAAGGCGTGTTGGACAGGTTACTAAAGCCGACCACCAGGCCGATGAACATAATGGCGATGAGCAGGCAGGAAAGGAGGTCGAAGTGCTGACGTTTTACAGTGGACTTCTGCAAGATACCCCAGCAGCCCGCTAGTAAGGACAAGACGAGGAAGGGAAGGAGGATGATAAAGATCTACCGCCAGCCAAGGCTGGAAACGATGATCCCACCAAATGTGGGGCCAACTGCCGGCGCGATCCCGGTAATCAGGTTACCAAAGCCCATCATCATCCCGATCTTCTGACTTGGTACTTGTTCCATAATAATGTTGAACATTAAGGGCAGTGCAATCCCGGTGCCAACCCCCTGGATGGCACGGCCAAGTAAGAGCAGGGGGAAATCTGGAGCACAGATATCAATGCTGACTCCTACGATGAAGAGCAAGTTAGCCGTGATGAAGATTTTTTTGGTGGGAAAGCCCTTCTTCAACGGCGCTGACAGGGGGACGATGATGGCGACCACCAGTAAGTAGATGGACGTCATCCACTGGACCACGTTGGTTGTGACGTTGAATTCGGTCATCAATTTCGGGAAAGAGATATTCATGGCCGTTTCAACAATGACCCCGCAAAAGGACATCAGGCCGGTGGCCACGATCGCCGCGATAACCTTAGGGGGAATTTTGCTAGTTTCTTGCATACGAGACGCCCCCATAATAAAAATAACAGGTTGCTATTGTAGGGAAAGGCGGTCGCTTTGTCAAAGGAAAAATTAAAAAATGATAACAAACCGTTGACTTTCATGTGAATTGGATTAAAATAAATACCAATATTTAAAAATAGATGAGAATAGTAGCGGCTGATGATAGTCCTAGCGAGTGCCGGTTGGTGGGAAGGCATACTAAAATGGCCGTGAAATGGGATGGGTGCAAGCTACATCCCCGGGCGATGACCGTTACCCATCGCGAAAGGCTATTTAAAAAGAAATAGTGAATACGGGTGGTACCACGGTCGTCGTCCTTGTGCAGTTGCGCAGGGACGTTTTTTATTTTGGAAAGGTGCGATGATGATGCGAGTAAAAGCAACGGATGAACGAACTTACTTGGAAACGGTGTTTGATAAATTGGGCTTCTCAAAGGCTGACGGTCACTTGCTGGCCGACACCCTGGTGGACGCGGACTTACGGGGAATCTCCTCCCACGGGATCCAACGGCTGGCCTGGTACCGGCGGATGATTAAAGCGGGAACAATCGTGCCGACCAAGCAGCCTAAGGTCCTCCGGGAACTGCCTGGTTCCGTTCTGGTCGACGCTAACCAGAACATGGGACAGATTGCGGCCCACTTGGCCATGGAAAAGGTGATCGATAAAGCTAAGAAGGTTGGCGTGGGGATCGCAGTGGTCCGGAATTCGAACCACTTTGGGATTGCCGGTTACTACGCCCGCCAGGCCCTTGATGCTGGTTTAGTCGGGATCGCCTTGACTAACACCCGGCCATTGGTTGTTCCAACCAACGCCACCCAGGCCTTCCTGGGATCCAATGCCTTCGCCTTTGGCTTTCCCGCCAGCCCACACCCGTTCATGTTTGATGGGGCCACGGCGGCGGTTGCCGGTGGTAAGATCCAGGTGGCTGATAAGAAGGGCCAAGAATTACCTGGTGAATGGGTAGTTGATAAGGACCGGCAGGTGGTCAAGGACCCGAAGGAAGCCGAAGACATTCTCGCCACGGCAGCCTTCAGTGAAGGCGAGCAAAAGGGTGGTGGCCTGGTCACCCTTGGTGGTAACAAGGAAGTTAACGCCAACTACAAGGGGATGGGTAATTCCCTTGTGGTCGAACTGCTCACCGGGATCTTAGCCCAGGGTTCCATTTCTGCCGACACGGTCCGGGGTAAGCATGACTTTAGTCAGTTCCTCTTTGCCTTTGATCCCTCCTTCTTCGGTGACCCAGAAACCCTCAAGCGGGATGCCACCGCAATGTTTGACCGCATTCGGGGGTTGGACCACGTTGATGGTAAGCAAACTTGGATCCCTGGTGATCGGGAATACCGGTACCTGGAAGAAAACCAGGCCAACGGGGTCGCAATTGACGACAAGACCTACGAAGAAATTACCGCAATTGGTCAAGAATTAGGGGTAGCCGTTCCCCACGAAATTTAGGTATGCGTTTGAGGTATGACTGGTGATTAAATCAAGGTATTACCCTTCTAACAATTAATTAGTTATAATTATCAGCAAACAGAAGGGAGACTTGAACGATGAAAAAAGCATTTTTTGCTAGTAAGGGTCAGATGGAATTAAAGGACGTTGACAAACCAACCATCCAGCAGCCAGATGACGTAATCATTAAGGTCTTGCGGGCGTGTGTGTGTGGCTCCGACCTTTGGAACTTCCGGGGGATTAACCCGGTTGAGGCCCATTCCGAGAACTCCGGTCACGAGGCGATCGGGATTGTCGAAGAAGTTGGAGAGGCAATCACCACGGTGAAGCCCGGTGACTTTGTGATTGCACCATTTACCCACGGCTGTGGCCACTGCGCCGCTTGCCGGGCCGGCTTTGATGGTTCTTGCCAGGACCACAGTGATAACTTCTCCACTGGGGTACAAGGTGAATACATTCGCTTCCAGCATGGTCAATGGGCCCTGGTGAAGGTTCCTGGCCAACCAGCTGACTACAGTGAAGGAATGAAGAAGTCACTCCTGACGCTGGCGGATGTGATGGCGACCGGTTATCACGCTGCCCGGGTCGCAAACGTTGGCGCTGGTGACACAGTGGTCGTCATGGGTGATGGTGCCGTGGGCCTGTGCGCCATCATCGCTGCCAAGATGCGGGGTGCTAAGAAGATCATTTCGACGAGTCGCCACGCTGACCGGCAGGCCTTGGCTGCGGAATTTGGGGCTACTGATAACGTCGCCGTCCGTGGTGACGACGCCGTTAAGGCAATCATGGACTTGACCGATGGTGCCGGTGCGGATGCCGTCCTCGAATGTGTCGGGACCGAGCAGTCTACCGCGACCGCAATGAAAGTTGGCCGTCCCGGTGCCGTGGTCGGTCGGGTTGGCTTACCACACACGCCAAAACAAGACATGGCAGCACCGTTCTACCAAAACACCATCGTTGCTGGGGGCCCGGCTTCTGTTACCGCTTATGACAAGGAAGTATTGCTCAAGGCTGTTTTGGATGGTGAAATTAACCCTGGTAAAGTCTTCACCAAGACTTTTGACCTGGACCACATTCAAGAGGCCTACCAGGCAATGGACCAACGGCAGGTTATCAAGTCATACTTGAAGATGGACTAAGTAAGAAATAATTAATATGGCTGGGAAAAGCAGGAAAGCGGTCTGGATAGTCAGTCCAGGACGCTGGAAGCTTATTTCCCAGCCTTTTTTGGATAATGCCCGCTTTTAACGTATAGCAAAATAGCGGAATGTGATACAATGGATAATGTGCTATGGCCTAGTAGCTCGATTAGGTCATAAGAAGCGTTTCGGTTGCTGCTGGGAAGGTCGGCAGCCCGGACAAAATAAAATCTAAGTTAATGAAGGTGTTTTAAGATGATTCAAACAATCGATTTGAAAAAGGGCATGGTTTTTGAACGGGGCGGCAAGCTGTTAAAGGTTCTGCAAATCAACCACCACAAGCCTGGTAAGGGTAACACGTTGATGCAAATGGACATCCAAGACGTTCGGACTGGTTCAATTGTTCACACGACGATGCGGCCATCAGAAAAGGTTGAACAAGTTAATGTTGACAAGCGGAATGCACAATACCTCTACGACGAAGGTGACTCCGCTGTCTTCATGGACCTGGAAAACTACGAACAATACACCCTGTCACATGATCAATTAGGTGACGACCGTAACTACCTGGTTGAAAATATGAACATTACGTTGAACTTCGTTAATGGTGACATTATCGGGGTTGAACTGCCAACGACGGTTGAGATGACCGTTGCCCAGACTGAACCAATGATCAAGGGTGCAACGATCGATGGTGGTGGTAAGCCGGCAACGATGAGCACTGGTTTGGTAGTTAACGTTCCAGCCTTCATCAAGACTGGTGACAAGCTGATCATCAACACCACTGATGGTAGCTACAAGTCTCGTGCTTAATAATTAATGATGGTCGTACGGCAGTTTTGCTGTACGGCTTTTTTTAGCGGAGGATCATAATGAACAGTAAAAAGATTAGTTTCACCCTCGCTGCGGGCCTGGCACTCCTATTAGCCGGGTGTGGTACGCAGTCGACCAACAATTCACATAGCTCATCATCAAGCAGCTTAATCGCGGCTAAGACCAACGATAAGATTAGCGCGGATAACATGTCGCCGCAGCAAGCGGTCGCGGTGATTACGGCCTATGCCGGGAACAAGTATGGCGATGACTGGGCGACCACGGCAAAGAAGGGGCAACAAGATGGCCTCCAGGTCAACCTTTACCGGACGGATAAGTACCAGCTGAGCGATAATGGCCAGGGGGTTGCTTATAACGTGACCGCCAATGGCCAGTCGACCGGTTTGGTTTACACGGTTAAGGGGAATGACGTCACGATTTATCAGGATGCCCAGTCTGGCGCTGCTAAGAAGTTGACCACGGTCAGTCGTGCGGACATGGTGGACTACCTTAACCACAATGGTCAGGGACAACTAGTTAACAACCTGGCCAAGGACGCAAAGGTAGTAGATAAGACGAATGGTGGATTAACCGGCCCGACGACGGACACAACTGGCTCAAGCACGCATGGTCAGGTTGGCAAGTACGGTAACGAAGGACCAGTAAATGTCCCAAGTGAAATGCAGGGAACCTGGTACACGGCTGACAACAATACCCACGGAACGTTAACATTTGGTTCACACACTTATAAGTACAGCGGTCCTGATGACAATGGGGAGACCCAGCAACTCTATAAGCAGGATAGTTCCTTCTTGGAAAATGAGGATAACGCCACCAATAAGGCGATTACCCAGGCAACCATGAATTGGTCACGGGCTATTTTTGTCAACGCCAAGGGGATGCACTGGCTGTGCACGCACGGTTGGCTGCAGACTGCGGGCGCTGGGACTTACTTTGCTGTCCACACCGAAACAATTAACGGTAAGCAAGTTAAGGTGCTGGTTGAAGCCGGTGGTGCCGATATGCACGTTGACGCGGTTTACTACCAGACCCCGGAAATGGCTAAGCTGCAGGCCGATACCAAGTATGATGACCTCGACTACATGGATTAATTACCCGTAATTAAGTTACAAGCGCGGGTCCATGACAGAAAGATTTCTGTTATGGACCCGCGCTTTTTTGTTTATGGCAGATTGTAAAATTTAAGTTGAACATTTAAGTGGACAGAAAAAACCATCAAGGTCTTTAATGGTGTTACCACAACATTCCATTAGAAAGAAGGACCTTAATGGGCACCACTATTTTATCATTCCAGCACCGCGTTGTCATTGAAACGCTTCATAATGAAGGACGTTCCTTGCGAT
>DXAF01000056.1 GCA_019117185.1 Candidatus Limosilactobacillus intestinipullorum
GAAGGCGGCGGTTTTGTTTAAATCATGCGTCATTATCTGACTTCAACTCCGTAAATTGAGCATCTAATTTAGCAATAATTTGAGCGCGTAACGTTTCGATCCGTTTGGCTACTGATTCCCACATAAATTTAGGGATGTGATTAATTACTTAGAAGAGCATTATTCACGAAAATCCTTATCAGTTAGGATAAAGGAAAATAGGGACACATTCTGTGCCCACCTTGAGGACAAACTCTTTACTGAGGACTCTGTCACGGGCAACGGTTCTGGCTCGTACACCTTCGACCAAATCAAAGCTGAGCAAAACTTGGTTTCTAATTGGGAACTTTTACGAGAAGCGAAATCTGCGCTTAGCACAGATTTCGACCCACTGACTGCTGGTCCGGAAGCTTGCGATGTTTTTGATTCGCTGTTACTTACTCCCTGAAGCGATTGACCTTGCACTTCAAAAATTGCTATAATAAAAAAGTGCACTGGTAACCACCAATGCACGCAAACCTTTATGAAAGGCCGTGAGATTATTACGGAATTTCTTGGTTGCGCCTCGCTGGTGGTGTATTGCAGTACACTAGAACAAGGGCGCTTTATCCGCTAATCTATCAGCCCAATTGTTGAATATAATATTCAAACTTTAGCTGGTTATATTATAGCATGGATTAGCAACCTTGACCAACCGTTCAGCTTTCGAGCTGGGCGGTTTTTTCTGTTGAGTTATTCTTTAAAGTAATTTCATAATAATGGCTCAACACTTTGTTGGGCCTTTTTATAGTCCTAGGTCATTATCATTATTACGATTTTTACTTGAAGAAGAATTCGTATTTTTAGTTCGTTGCCTTAATTTTTGACGTTGTTCTTGCTTTTCCACTTGCCTAATCATTTTCAGATGTATCTGTATTTGACGTATCCGTTTATTTTCACGTTCTGATTGTGTATTTTTAAGTTCCCATTCAGGAATTTTAGTAACTCTGGTTAAGAGTTCATCTAATTTTGCATCAGAGAAACTGTCCACGTTGAAACTCATTTTTCCTCCCTAATTAATTTCCGATCTAAACCGTACATTAGTAAGATTACGAAGCACATGACAAAAAATTTTGCCCAGCCACCTGGTACTACTGTCACTAATAAGATTGCGAGCATGGCTTCCACGATTAAAAAGTATGATAGCCACTTAAGTTTATGAATACTTTGTTCGAGTTTGGTAACCGCATTTTCGGCCACATCTGCCGATAATTGCGCCGACTCGCTGGCCTTTTGTGCGATATGACGGTCCTTTTTAAAACCATCACTAACTGCCGTTTTGATAACCTCCTGGATAGTATGGCCGGTTAAGGCTTGGAACTCTTGGTACACCGATTTAGTCACATTAGAAGTATCAATCGTGATACCTTGTTGCATCGCTAAAATTAGTTGACGCATTACTGGTACTTGTTGCTGATTAATTGTCTTGGTATAAGTTTGTAAATATCGACCAATCTGATTCAGGTCAGCCAGTTTAGCGATATACTGCTGAGTCTTTTGATCTAAACGATTTTCCCTAAGATTAATGTTAGTTTCTAATCCATCATATTTTTGACTAAGAGCATCAACGCGCTTGCCCAAGCCATCACCATAACCAATATCGTGCGCATCTGTGACAGTCTGTGTCACCTTAGAGGTCTGGTCCTGAAGCTGTTTTGTGAGACTTTGCTTTTGCTGTAGCAAGTCGTCGTGCAATTTTTGCACGTCTTTTTTGTCGGCTAAGCTCTTCAAGTCGTCGTGACTGGCTTTGTCTTCTATGAGTTTGTCGAGTTTTAAGTCCATCTCTTTGTTCCTGTTCTTCAATTTTGGTGGCTTGGAGTTGATGTTGATTGAATTTGAATTGTTGCTGTTGACGCTGAGATCGTGCTCGGGCATCTGCGGCCATGGTTTTGATTTTTGCAAGTTGTTCGTTTTGTTCATTATTTGTTCGCTCCTCCTGTTTCTGTGCAAAACATTGTTCTAAGTTACTTTTAGTAAAGCTCTGTCCTAGTCCGCGTGTTGATATCACCTCACCGGTTTGTTTTTTCACCCGTTGATAAAAATCCCGAACTTTATATTCTTTTCCATTAATGGTTTGATGATATGTCCAAGCAGTCCCTTTCTTGCGCTCAGTAATCGTAATTCCTTGGGTGCCTAATAGGTGGACAAATTCTCTTAGGGAATCAACCTCATTCTTAACTTGGTTGATTATCTTCTTTAGGCTCTTCTGCCACTGCGAACGCGTCACTATATTATCTATATCTTGTCGTTTCTGTTGTTTAGATATAGGGTTAGTCCAACTATTGCCAGTTACTCGCTGATAGTTAGCTATCATTTCATGATCAAAGTTGGTTCTTAATTTATATATGTTAAAGCGGTTAGTTGGTACTGTACGGCCATTAGGTCTTACGTTATTAAATACAATATGAGCATGTAGCTTACCGCCGTCCCCATCAGCCTGAATGGCGATTACTGATTGTGCATCGGCAAAATGTTGATGAACATAATGTTTGACAAGCATTAAAGCTTGGTTTGCCTGTTCACTCAGGTCAGTAGTATCAAATTCATCGGGTGAAAAAGAGATAATTAATGTTTGTGCTTGGTATTTACGTTTAGGATTATGGGCCTTCTGCAGATTAGCTTTAAATTGCTTTTCCAAATACGCACCATTTTGTGTGTTTGCGATATGTCCATGTTGGTCATGCAGTAGCTTAATATTGAACCCGCTACACGCTAATACTCGCCGCGATGTCTTTTGATAGCTATGGGGTGGTTCCTGAAATAGATATTGCAACCGTCCGTAACTACTACGACACGAGTGCGTTTCGAGAACTGTCATATCTATCATTCGCTTTCTTGAGAAGTCCTACCTTAATTTGAAACTCGTCAATTTTAGAGTGTAACTCTGCTAAAATCCGATTATTCTGAACAAGTTGGTTAGCTACCCAATTCCATAAATCACTATCGGTTAAATCAGCGTTCTCTTGTTCTGCTTGCCCTTTTGCGGTATTCAAAACATGAGCGATTTGATTTAAATTGGTTCCTGATTTGGTCGCCACGTACATAATACCTTCAAGTTGCTGCTGAATATCAGCGTACTGGTCCCGAACTATCTTTAACTCGCTTAATGACTTGGAATTTGTTAACCCACACAATGCTTCAACTAACGGCAACCTACCCTGATTATTTAATTGCTGAACTAAAATTGTAACTGCATCATAGTTGTCATTGTGACACTCATCAGTTGCTTGCATTAATAATTTCTCATCACGAATCATTTGGCGCATTGCCTTTGAGTTACCAGTAAGCCCCAATTCATGCTTCACTTCATCAAAATCCGCCAACTCATCCTCACTTAAACGAGCCTGAATTAACTTATTCTTTAATGGCTTCATTCTCAATAACCTCCTTAGTTTTGCCTAACAGCAAAAGAAATTTTCAGTCTTCGCGTGCTCGCGACAACGACTGACTAAATTTCCGTAATCGTCGGGTCGTATATTTTTGGTACCCACCAATAATTAATTGGTAGGTACCAAATTCTTCAAATATATTATATCTCTGATCATATACGACTCGCAAGCAATTAAGTTAGTAATACCAAACGAGTTTGTAATACATAACTAATGCTTGGAGGGGCGCCTTGCTAGCTCCCCTTCACCCTGTCGAGCAATCAGATATTACATTCGAAAATGAGTACCTTGAGATTGCATTCAAGGTCATTTCGAGATTCTATATCTGATTTACTTATGTGTTCGACATAAGTAACAACACCGACCAGCTGAACTTGCCAGCTGGACCAGCAATTTCTTTTTGCATCATCAAAAAGAAACAAAAATGACTACCTTATCAATCAACGATAAGGTAGCCAACAGTTGCTTACTTTGACCAAAACAAGCAAATATTACAAAAATAATAAATTTGGTAGGTAACGGCATAAAAAAATAGAATAACTATCTTTCAAGTTATCCTATCTAATCCCAATGTTTATCTTAAATAGACCTGCCAATTTAATGATTACAATCGCTAATTTTTGGTAGGGTTTTTGGTAGGGAACAACCCAGTTTTTGCTTATTTTTGAATTGGTGCAGTCCCGCTAAAAGCCGTTATACCGGGATTCCTTATCCTAGCGCAAAAGCTGAATTATTCGTATTCAATCGTTGACGGCGGCTTACTCGTAACATCATAAAGGATGCGGTTAACGTGGTCGACTTCGTTTACGATCCGGACCGAGATCTTTTGAAGAACATCCCACGGAATCTTAGCAAAGTCTGCCGTCATCCCATCAATTGAGGTTACTGCACGGATAGCAACCGCGTAATCGTAAGTCCGGCCGTCACCCATGACGCCGACGGAACGAATACCTGGCAAGACTGTAAAGTATTGCCAAATTTTTTCGTCCAGGCCTGCCTTCTTGATTTCATCACGCAAGATGGCGTCACTTTCCCGGACAATTTCAAGCTTCTCCGGCGTAATTTCACCAATTATCCGGATCCCCAGACCAGGGCCTGGGAATGGTTGCCGCCAGACTAACTCGTGCGGAATACCTAACTTTTCACCTAACTCACGGGTTTCGTCCTTAAAGAGCTTCCGTAATGGCTCAATCAACTTGAAGCCGAGCTTCTTTGGTAGCCCCCCGACATTGTGGTGGGACTTAATGGTTTGCGCTGTATCAGTCCCAGATTCAATCACATCGGTATACAGGGTCCCCTGTGCTAAGAAATCAGCGTTTGGAATTTTCTTAGCTTCCTCGTTGAAGACCTCAACGAATTCCTTACCAATGATCTTCCGCTTCTTTTCGGGGTCAGTAACGCCCTTCAGCTTACTGAGGAAGCGGTCAGCGGCGTCAACCTTAACAATATTGACACCCAGATCGCGGTTCAAGGCGTTCATTACCTGGTCTGCTTCATTCTTCCGCAGCAAACCGTGGTCTACAAAGATACAAGTCAACTGGTTACCGATTGCCCGGTGAATCAAAACGGCCGTTACACTTGAGTCAACCCCACCGGAGAGGCCCAAGATAACCTTCTTGTCACCGACTTCTTTTCGAATGTGGTCAACTTGGAGGTCGATGAAGTCATCCATCGTCCAGTTGTCCTTCGCCCCACAAACGTCAAAGGCAAAACGCCGTAAGATGTCTAAGCCATATTCGGAATTCCGTACTTCGGCATGGAACTGGATCCCATAGAACTTGCGCTCATCATCAGCGATCGCTGAAATGGGGCAGTTCTTGCTCGTGGCGGTCGCTTTAAACCCGGCAGGTGCCTTCGTAACTAAGTCACCATGGCTCATCCAAACATATTGCTTCTTTGGCAAGTCCTTAAAGAGGACCGCGTCATCATCTAAGACTTCAATATCAGCCCGGCCATACTCTGAATTGTCGGCTTTTTCAACCTTACCACCCAGGTCATATGACATCAGCTGCATCCCGTAACAGATTCCCAAGATTGGAATCCCCAGCTTAAAGATCGCTGGGTCAACCTTAAAGGCGTCTGGGTCATAAACGCTATTTGGCCCACCCGAGAAAATAATTCCCTTGGGCTTAATCTTCTTGATTTCATCTGCCGTTATCTTATGGGATAGGAGCTCTGAGTAGACCCCAAAATCGCGAAGACGACGGGTGATCAGCTGGTTATACTGGCTCCCGAAATCAAGGACAATAATCTTGTCAAATGCATCTAAATTGACGTTTGCCACATTGCCACTTCCTTCATTCGTTTTTTCCTCTTTAGCACTAAGTTTACAGGCTAAAAGACGGACGGTCAACCGCTAGTGATGATTAATTGTTTCGCTTTTGATCACAAAGGGTGGGTGGTGAATCAACGAATAAACTTCACCACCCACCCTTTTCAGATGGAATATTTAGTTGGAATGGATTGGGCGTTAACTCAACTATTTAGTGCCGCGGTTAAGAGGGCTAATTCTTCTGTTACGGCCTGTTGGTCTAGCTGCGTCAATTCTTCATTAACTTTGACGATCATCATTATCACCCCTTTCTGAGCACGCTTAAGAAGCGTTGAACAACGTTTTCACTGGTAAAACCGTATTGAGCGGCCACTTGACTACCGCTACCACTCATCCCGAATTCATCAACACCCAGGACATCCCCATCGAGGCCCACGTATTGGCCCCACAGTGCTGGGCTCGCCATCTCAACGGCTAGGCGGGCACGGACGTTATGTGGTAGAACCCGCTCCCGGTATTCTGCAGTTTGCTGGTTAAAGCGTTCCATGCTTGGCATCGACACGACCCGAACTTCAATACCGTGTTGAGTAGCCAGCTGCTGCTTAGCGGCCAGTGCTAATGACAATTCAGAACCGGTGGCCATGATAATTCCCGCTGGTTGACCATTTGCGGCATCAGCGGCCACGTAGGCGCCACGACTAACGTCAGCATTGATAGTTTCCTTCAGGACGGGTAGGTTCTGTCGGGAGGCAATGATGACACTAGGTCGGTCATTCGTCTGTGCAATTATCTTCCACATCCGAACCACTTCATTGGCATCGGCCGGCCGGAAGACTTGAACATTTGGGATTGTCTGTAGCATTGCTAACTGTTCAACTGGTTCATGAGTCGGACCATCTTCACCAACCGCCAACGAGTCATGAGTAAAGATAAAGACCGATGGTAGGTGTTGAAGAGCAGCCAGACGAATTGCTGACTTAAGGTAGTCACTAAATACCATGAAGGTACTGCAATAAGCGCTGCTGCCGCCATGAAGGTTAATTCCGTTAACCGCGGCGGCCATGGCAAATTCACGAACACCGAAGTAAATGTTACGGCCACCATAATTCGACGGCTTAAATACCTGGTCACCCTTCAAATTCGTCTTGTTCGACGAGAAGAGGTCTGCCGACCCGCCCCATAATTGCGGATTGGCAGCGGCTAAGTCTTGTAGTGTTTCTGCATTGGCAACCCGGGTTGAAACCTGGTCACCAACCTGGTGGTGGCTGGCCAAGTGAGCCGTATCAAGGTACTTTTGCTCAAGTTGGTGAGCTGCCGCCGGGTACTTCTGCTGGTAACCCTCGTATAGTTTCTGCCAAGCCTGGTACTTTTCTTCCTTGGCACCAGCATACTGGGCAAATTGTTCATAAACCGCAGTCGGGTATTCAAAGGGGGCGTATGGCCAGCCATAGTTTTCACGGGTGATTGCCACATTATGGTCACCAAGTGGGGAGCCGTGGACCTTGCTTGTTCCCTCATCCGGCGTATTGAAACCAATGATCGTCTTAACCTCAATCAGCGATGGCTGGTCCGTCTGCCGGGCATTGCGGATGGCCTGGGCGATTGCGTCCAGGTCGGTCCCGTCTTCCACCAACTGGTAGTCCCAGTGGGCGGCCTTAAAGCGGGCTGCGGCATTTTCGTTCGTGCTCAAGTTCAGCGGACCATCCAAGGTCACATCATTAGAGTCATAGAGCACAATTAGCCGTCCCAGCCGGTTCTTCCCGGCCAGGTTAATCGACTCCTCGGCAACCCCTTCCATTAGGTCACCATCACCAACAATTGAGTAGGTATAGTGGTCAAAGAGGGGGTAGCCCGGTTCGTTATATTGGACGGCCAAGTGACGTTCGGCCATCGCCATCCCAACGGCCATTGCAAATCCCTGCCCCAGTGGACCAGTTGAGGCATCGACCCCGGGAGTTAGCTGGTATTCGGGGTGGCCCGGCGTCTTGGAACCCAACTTACGGAAGTGTTTAATATCGTCAAGGCTGACGTTAAAGCCGTTAAAGTGTAGCAAGCTATACAGGAGGGCCGAACAGTGACCGCCAGACAAGACGAAGCGGTCCCGGTTAATCCATTGCGGGTCATCAGGGTTAAAGTTTAAGAACTTCTCCCAGAGCGTGTAGGCCAGCGGGGCCATACCAATTGGCGAACCAGGGTGACCACTCTTGGCGTTTTCAATCATGTCAATACTCATAAAGCGCAGTGCATTGACTGCTAATTGGTCATTTAAAGTAAACTCGTGCTGCCGTGGACGGGTGAGCACCGTATTCAGACTACTAATCATATTTTTAAAACCTCACTTATTTAATTAAGACACCGTCGACGTTGACATCCCATAAAACGGTGGCTAGTTCATCTTCAAAGACAAAGCCACCGTAGATAATTTGAACGTGGCTGGCTATGTCGCGGTCGTACAAAATCTGGATGACGTCCCGAATTTGACGGTGGGCAATTCGAATCCGCTGAGCATCCGCTGGTAGGCGGCACTCAGCTGCCCAGCTTGGCGCATAAATCACCACCAGGCGAGCAACCGCCGCGGCACTGACCCCTGCTAGGGCGTTTGCAAATTGCCGACTCACCTGGTTAGCAAAGTCGACGGGGGTTAGCCGCAGGTCCCCCTCATCCAGCTGTAAAACTGGCTGGTCATCCTCCGCAAGGATTCGCTTCAGTTGGTGGTTAACCACTAGCGATGGTTGAGCAAGCAAAGATAATACCCGGCAGTTAACTACCTTTCCCAGTTGGCCACCAACCGTGGATTGAACCGTCAAATCTTTCAGCGTTGGTAGGAGCTCAGGCATTAAATTCCGTTTTTTTAGCATTGTGATCACCCTACTTTTGTTGGAGTCGTTCAAATTCTGCCCAGTCCTTCTTAAAGGTTGCGAGGCCCTTATCCGTTAACGGGTGCTCCCAGAGTTTTGGAATCAGGTGTCCGGGAATCGTTGCGATGTCACAGCCGGCAAGTGCTACTTGTTCGACGTGTTGGCAGTGGCGAATCGAGGCGGCAATGATCTCTGTCTGGTAGCCGTAAACATCAAAAATCTGCCGGAGCTTTTCAACCAGTTCCAGGCCACTTGCACCAATATCGTCAAGTCGGCCGAGGAAGGGGCTGACATAAGTGGCACCGGCCTTGGCGGCGAGCATTCCCTGCACGGCGGAAAAGACCAGGGTCACATTGGTCTTGATCCCTTCCTTGGAAAGAATGCTGACCGCCTTTAATCCGGCCTCGGTCATGGGGATCTTAACGACAATGTTATCGGCCCAGGCGCTTAGTTCACGGGCTTGGGCAACCATCTCATCGGTATCATCCGCCGTTACCTCTGCGCTGACGGGGCCGTCAACAATCGCACAGATTTCCTTTTCAACGGTTTCCCAGTCTTTTCCTTCGCGGGCAATGATGGTGGGGTTAGTCGTGACCCCGTCAAGTAGGCCCAGGTCATTAATACGTTTAATTTCAGCAATGTTAGCTGTGTCGGCAAAAATTTTCATAGTAATAATCTCCTCAAAAAATAATTTTATTTCGCTGGTTAATCAGTATGCCTAAGTTCTTAACCGGTCTGGTAATTTCTGTCAAGTAAAGTAGACCAATTTTATTTTGTGCAACCAGTTGCATCTAACCCACAGTAACATTGCTTTTTACTAAATTTTACTTTTTTACCATCAAATTAAGGACTAATCTGTTGATATATTTGGATTTTATTCCAAATTTGCAGAGGTTAACAAATTCTGCTATGATTCGGTTATTCGATGATTTTTACTGGAGATGAGTGGATGTTCGTGCGTTCTAGTCAACTAGACCAATTGAAGAATTCGATAAGTAACTCAACAATTAAAGTGATTTACGGGGTGCGCCGAGCTGGTAAAACAACCCTGCTTGAGCAATTTCGTTCCTATTTGCGCCGGCAGGGTGTCGCCAGTCAGCGAATCATTTATCATGACCTTGACCGACTCCTTACCCGTTTGAGTAGCCCGGCAACAATTTTTGCGCAAATAAAAAAGGAGCTCATCATTGGAAAGACAAACTATGTCTTCCTCGATGAACTCGAATGCTTACCAAATTATGCCCAACTGGTCGCCCGCCTACGCTCGTTACCCGCGGTCGACCTATACGTCACGAGCTCTGAGGCCGGGATCCAATCTCTTGCGGCCACCTTTCCATGTTCTTTAGTCTACCTTGGCCCCCTTCGTTTCAGTGAGTTTATTAACTACCACCACCAGGAAGCCAGCCTGGCGACCCTGTACCAGTACCTAAACACTGGGGGATTTCCCTTCGCCCAAGAGATTCGCAGCCACGCCACAATTCAAAACTACTTTGAGGAAGTCCTCAGCACCGTGATCATCAATGGCTTTGCACGCCAGGATGGCCTGTGTAGTCCCCGCCTGGCCATGCAGCTGGCGACCTTTTTAACTAAACAAGCGGGCCGGCTAACCAATGTTTCACAGGCTGTCGCCGCACTCCAAGATGCCAAAATCAATGTTTCTAACAAGACCCTGGCAAGCTACCTTTCCTTCCTCCAGCGGTGCTTTTTATTTACCCCCTGCCCAGCGCTGGACTTACGGACCGGCAAGGCTAAGGTAACCAACCGCCAGTATTTCCCGGTTGATTCCTGCTTCAATTGGCTGCTCGCTAACCACCACGGTGCGCTCTCGGCGGCCAACCTAACAACGGTGGTTTTTAACGAGTTACGGGCACGGGGCTTCACGGTTTACACCCACCAGGTTGGCCGCTACCCCGTTACCTTCATCGCCGTCCGTGACGGACAACGACACTTCTTCCAGTTTAACTTTTCACTCCTCACGTCGGCGGCTTACCAGCAGGCTAGCACCGGCTTGCGTCACGCCCCGGCTTCTTGTCCCCGGACCCTAATCACTGCCAAACCATACCTGGGTGACACCAGCCAGGCACCCTTTCAAACCGTTGACCTCATCGATTGGTTGATGGAAAAGTGAGCAATTAATAAAAGCCGCCCAGACACTGGAAAACCAGAATTTGGGCGGCTTTGGTTAATTTATCAGTCGTGACGAAGGTAAAGGCGGTCAACCACGTGGCCGTGCGTCTTATGCAAGATCAGATTAGCACGGGTCTTAGTAGGTAAGATAAAATCCGTCAGGTTAGGCAGATCAACTTTTTCCCAAACATCCCGGGCCATGGCAAAAGCTTCGTCTTGATCGCCCTGTGAGTACGGATAGTAGTAATTTGACGGGTCGGTAAAGGCCGTCTTTAAAAGCAGGCCAAACCGTTGCAGGTACCAGCACTCAATCAATTCAGGGTCAGCATCTACGTAGATCGACCAGTCAAAATAGTCACTTACGTAGAGCCGCTGGTTGGTCGGCAATTGGAGGGTATTGATTCCTTCCACAATTAAAATGTCAGGATGGTCAATCATCAGCGGCTTATCAGGCTGGACATCATACACTTGGTGGGAGTATGTCGGTGCCGTAACGACTGGCTCCCCGGCCTTAACATCATTGAGGAACTTCAGTAACTTCTCCATATCATAAGACTCTGGGAAGCCTTTCCGGTCCATAATCCCCCGGCGCTTTAACTCTGCATTGGGGAAGAGAAAACCATCCGTGGTCATTAACTCAACCCGCTTATCAGGAAGGAGTTTATTGAGCAAGATGCTCAGCAAACGGGCAATCGTGCTCTTCCCTACGGCAACCGAACCTGCGATCCCGATGATATACGGTACCCGTCGGACGGGCTGGCGGAGAAAAGTTGACTTTTGCATCTGCCAACTCAAGAAGTTCTGATAGTGAAGCTGTAACAGTTTGATCAATGGCAGGTAGACATCCTGCACGTCTTCAATCGAAATCCGGTCATTCAATGACTTAATCTCATCCAAGTTCTCCTGGTTTAGGTGGACTGAATCAGCCGGAAAGAAGCTGTGCCACGTCTGCCGATCGAATTGTTCATAATTCATCCATTCATCCATGTTCAAAATCCCTTTATCGCCAAAATGTAAACGGTTACTATCAATGATACCATACTTCGCTGGAGATACCATTTAGTTTAGATTTTCACTTATTACCGAATTAGTTTAAGTATACTGGAAAAGCCTACGATTTACACTGGTTTGTTCTATAATTAGTGGTGATTATAGCAAAGGAGGACTACTATGCCAGAATTCACCACTTCACTTACCACGACCATCGAACGGGCTTGCCAGGCCAGCATTGCTCACCTCTTCATAAGTCAGCTCAGTTCTGGGGAATTACCCTTAGCCACGTTTCGTTACTACCTCATCCAAGACCACCACTACCTAACGGCCTTTAACCGGCTCCACCAGTTGGTTGCCCAGCAGCTTCCCGAGCCAGATGCGACAACTCTTTCCCACCTGGGCGAGGGTGAAGACCTGGCCCGACAAAAGATGCACCGTGAGATTGGTCTTAGTCAAGACGAACTGCTAACTACCCCGACGGCCCCCACGGCCTACGCCTATATTAGCCACATGTACTACCAGTTAAACCAGTACGGGACCGCCACTGCGACTGCTGGACTCCTCCCCTGCTACTGGCTATATAGTCTCGTTGCCCAACAGCTCGCTGGTCAGCAAAGCCCGGTTCCCCTGTACCAGGAATTCTTTGATGGTTATGCGACAACCGACTTTACCACCAGTACCAAGGAGATGACAGCCATCGTCAACCGTCAAGCCGCCGCAGCAAATTCAACGACCCGCCAGCAGATGCGGACCGCCTTTAACATCTCTTGTTACTATGAGAAACAGTTTTGGCAAATGGCCCTCACCAAGCAGGGGTGGAAATAAAACCTATTAGCATAAATAAAGCGGCCCGTCAGTGTTCGGAAAATTCAAACGCTGACGGCCGCTTTGTCTACTAGCCTTTAACTTTTCATACTTCAATCTGAGTCCGGTTTAACAGCAGTGAGGAACTAACCACCGAAACTGAACTGAAGGCCATTGCCAAGGCCGCAAATTCGGGCGTCAGGATAAAGCCCACGCCGGCAAAGATTCCGGCCGCAATTGGGATTCCAATTACGTTATAGATCAAGGCCCAGAACAGGTTTAGCTTAATCCGGCTAAAGGTCTTTTGGCTCATTGCCAGGGCCCAAACAACCCCACGGAGGTCGTTTTGTACCAGCACAATGTCACCGGACTCAATTGCAATATCAGTTCCGGATCCCATCGCGATGCCGACATCGGCCGTAGTCAGCGCTGGTGCGTCGTTGATCCCGTCACCAACGAAGGCTACCGGCCCATCCTGTTGTAATTCTTCAACCCGTTGAGCCTTCTCATTTGGCAAAACATTGGCCACCACCTGGTCAATCCCGACTTGCTGGGCAATTGTCTGGGCTACCCGGTCATTATCACCAGTGATCATTACCGTCTTTAACCCCCGGTCATGCAGGGCTGCGATTGCTTGGGCGGACGATGGCTTTGGGGCATCCTGGATGGCAATTAGGCCGATCACTTCTCCGGCCAAGCCAACCACAACAACCGTCTTGGCGGCGTCCTGCAGCTCGGCAAGTTTAGTTACCAATTGTGGGGCTAGTTGTTTACCAGCAGCCATTTTTTCATTACCGACAAAGGCCGGTTGACCATCAAGCTGTGCCTGGACACCCTTTCCTTCAACGGCCTTAAAATCACTGACCTTAACTAACTCAACTTGCTCTTCCGTTGCTTTATTAAGGATGGCACCGGCCAACGGGTGTTCTGACGAGGCTTCCAGGCTTGCCGCCACTTGGAGGACTTGTCCTTGGTCATGTCCGACCACGTCAGTCACGACCGGCTTGCCTACCGTAATTGTCCCCGTCTTATCAAAGATAACCGTCTTAACCGCGTTAACTTCTTCCAGGGCTTCACCATTCTTGATCAGGACCCCCATCTTAGCGGCCCGGCCGGTTCCCACCATCAGGGCAGTCGGTGTTGCCAAACCAAGTGCACACGGGCAGGCAATGACGATCACTGAAACCGCAAAGAGCATGGCATGAGCCATGGTCGTACCTAACAAGCTGTACCAAACAATGAAGGTAATAATTGCAATGATGAGCACCGCCGGCACAAAAATTCCGGAAATCCGGTCAGTCAGGTTTTGGATTGGTGCGTGGCTAGTTTGAGCCTTCTTAACCGTCTCAACAATTTGGGCCAGCATTGTATCCGCCCCAACCTTGGTTGCTTTAAACGTTATGGTCCCGTGACCATTAATGGTTGATCCCACTACATGGTCACCTGCCACCTTATGCACCGGCATACTTTCACCGGTAATCATTGATTCATCAACAGTCGTCTCACCAGTGATAACCTGGCCATCAACCGGCACCTTTTGCCCCGGCTTCACCTTAACAACATCACCGACTTGCATCTCATCAAGCGGAACACTAACGAACTGACTGTCCCGCTTCACGAGCGCCGACTTCACCTGCAAGTCTAACAACTTCTTAAGGGCATTAGAAGCGTTATCGTGCATCCGTTCTTCCATCATGTCGCCCATCAGGACAAAGACGGTGATAAACGCTGCACTTTCAAAGTAGACCGGCCGGTGGGTCAGCATTGCAAAGAGACTATAGAAGTACGTAATTACGGTCCCCTCAGCCACCAGTGTGTTCATATTAGCATTATGATGGAGAAAGGCAGCCCAGGCGCTGGTCCAATACGGCCACGCGCCGATGATCATGATTAATGTCGTCATTACCAGTGCTATCCATTCATAGCCCGGCATCATCCAGTGAAGTGGCATTAACACCATCTGGATAAGCAGAGGAATTGCTAGCACCAGTGAAATCCAGAAACGACGCGTGGTTGAGAGCGTCATTACTTCACAACCACCTTTCCGTGAAACATATCCATCCCACAGGCAAAGTCAATTTCACCGGCCTTGTCGGTTGGGATATCAACGGTCGTAATCTTTTGCTTAGTCAAATCCTTGTTGACACCCAACGAAGAAAAGACCACGTGTGACAAGCAGGCGGTGTGGTCTTGCATGTCAAAGTTAACCTTGGCCGGAACTCCCTTCTTAAGGACCACAGTCGACGGTGAATAACCACCCTTAACCACTACAGTAGCGGTCTGCTCATTGTTGGCCTGTTGTGCGTGCCCCGCACTTTCCTGGTGCCGGCCAAAGAACCACCAGATGATTAACCCAATCAAGACAACACCAACAATAATCGCTAAAATACTTCCCATTTTTCTCACCTCAATAATTAGTTTACAAATGTAATTTTAAGCTCACTATTTACATATGTCAACGATAAATGCTTGAGTAAGCAAAAAAGCCAACCAGCAGTCAATTTTGATTGCTAGTTGGCTTTAGTTTATTTGCTTACGGCTTCGGGAAGGTCAGCTTTGGGTAGTCCTTTAATTCTGGTGCATCGGTAGTGTAATCGTTGAAGGTACTCTGGTTGTTGTTCTTCGCCTTCACACTCGTCTTTTCCTTCTTTTGCGCATGCTTCAAGTTGGTCAAACTCTTCTTCAGGTTGTAAGTGTAGTCCTTCTTATCAACCTTCTTAAAGCCTGAGAGCTTGTAGAAACGCAATAGGTCACCATTCATTACCCGGTCAGACAGGGCGAGGTCCGTCGTAACGTACTTTTGGATCTTGCTAAACGCCTTCTTTTGTTTAGCGGTTGCCTTCGTAATCTGCTTACCATTCTTGGTGTAGTAGTAATCACCATTGTACTTAGTGTACTTCGGCGTTACCCAATCCCCGTTTCTAAATGGCACGATTTGGTTACGCTTTGGTGATAACAGGTCCTGGCCAAACTGGATGTAATTCTTCAAGCTGATCCCCAGCAGGTCTTCCAGGGTTGGTAAGACATCGATTTCCCCACCATAGGTATGGTCGATGCCCCCCTTCAGGCCCGGCATGTTAATCATAAATGGCACCTTCTGGAACATCGCCAGGTCATAGTTAGTAACCTTCTTCTTGTGCAAGATCTGTGCAATCGCATCCTGGTGGTTATTTGAAATACCGTAGTGGTCCCCATATAAGACCAGCACACTATTTTGACGCAAGCCTGACTTATCCAGGTAGTCAAGAAATTCACCCAATGACTCATCAAGGTAGCGGGCCGTTTGAACATACGGGTCTACCGTATCGTCGCCCGTATCCCACGGTTGAATGTCCTTGTTCTGCTTATCCAAGATATATGGGTAGTGGTTCGTGACCGTGATGATCTTAGCGTAGAATGGTTGCGGCAATTGCTCGATGTAGTGGGCACTTTCCTTCATAAAGATCTTATCCTTCATCCCGTAACCGGCATCATAGTCCTTAGTCTTAGGGAAGTATTCCTTACTAAAGAAGTACTGGTAGCCAAATGACTTGTAAGCATTGTCTCGGTTCCAGAAACTTGGAACATCCCCGTGGAAGGAAGCCGTTGTGTACCCCAGCTTCTGGTGAAGCAAGGCCGGCGCTGACTGGAAAGTGTTGGTCGTCCCGTCGGTTACCATCGCGGACCCTTCTGGAAGGCCGAAGAGGGAGTTTTCCAGCATCATTTCGGCATCGGCAGTCTTCCCTTGACCAACTTCATGGAAGAAGTTATCAAAGGCCAGCGTATCATTTGCGTGGTAAAGCTTATTCAGATTAGGCATTACCTCTTGGCCGTCTTGCTTGTAGTCAATCATAAACTGCTGCAGACTTTCCAAGTGGATCACAAAGATGTTCTTTCCCTTTGCCACCCCTTCATATTGGATGTTAGGTCCCGCATAGTTGTGGTGGATAAAGTTTAAGACCGGCTTTAATTGATTTTGGTCCGCCTGGGCTTTGACCACGCTATTGTGGGTCGTCTTAATCCCATCATAAATTGTGTAGGCCTGTAGTCCTAGGTACTTAACAATGTAGTTATTATCAAAAGTCCGCGTCAACAGTTGGGACCGGTTTGATTCGGCCATCCCCAGGTTGGCGCCAAATAACACAAAGCCCAGCGCCGTCACCGTCATAGCATAACGGGCTTTAAAGCGCCGCATGTCCACCCGGATGACGTGAAAAAGCAGGATTAACGCCAGGACAATGACGTCCGCATACACCAGGAAATCCTCTGGCCGCATAATCCCCATCAAACTCTTTCCCAGGTTATTTGATGCGGCTCCAGACCCCTTAATAACGTTAAAGGTAATGAAGTCGGAGAATTCTCGATAGTATAAGATGTTTGCGAAGAGCCAGGTTGACAGCAACGCGTTGATAATTAGCATCAGCCAATATGACAACCTTCCCCGGAAGTACAGCGCGATCCCTAGGAAGACTAAGGCTCCCGGAATGGTGTTAAAGGCAAGCAGGAAGTGTTGCATACTCCCCTTGAGGCCAAGGTTAAATTCATTTTGATACGCCCAGTAACTCTTAAGACAAAATAAGAGTACGACGAGCAGAAAGAACCCCAGCTTGGTGTTCAAGCCGTGTCGCAGCTTCTGCAACGCTGTTTTCATTGATTTGTTCCTCCATAGAAAAAATATCAACTTAAACAATAATACAATTTAACAGGTAAAGGCAATCTTTCCTCCGGCTTTTTTAAAAAATTTAATTTTAAGCCGGCCCTAACATAACCACCGTTTACGTGTAATTAGAGAAATGGTAACATTTAACTTTGGAAATTTTGTGAAAGAGGATTCGATCATTATGTCAATTAGTAAACGTCAAGCCGACCTGATGCTCTTCATCGTTGCCATCCTGTGGGGAAGCAGCTATGTCTTTGCCAAGCTAACGGTCGAAGCGGGAATGCACTCCGGCTTAATCAATGCCTGCCGGGGCACCATGTGTGTTGCCGCTGGTAGTCTGATATTTTTCAAAAAGCTCCGCCACATGACCTGGGTGGACGTGCGCCTGGGGTTAGTGATTGGTACCATCAATTTTTTGGGCTACTACCTGCAAACCGATGCCTTACGCTACACGACCCCAGCCAAAAATGCCTTTTTGACCACCCTCTACATCGTGGTGGCCCCACTACTACTATGGTTATTTTGGCATGAGCGGCCCCAACGCAAGGCCTACCTGTCGATCTTCCTGTCAATTATTGGAATGGCGGTAATTACCAATGTCTTGAGCAGTAACCTCCACCTCCAGTTTGGTGATGTTTTAACCTTGATCTCCACCTTCTTCTGGGCTGCCCAGATTATTTTCTTTGCTAAGTACGCACCCCACGCCTCTAGCCCCTGGGTACTCATCTTTATGATTGGCATTTGCCAGGGAACATTTGGTTGGCTGACCACCTTCTTTTTTGAGCGGCCAACCCTGGCCCACGTCCACTGGGTCCAGGCGCTCATTCCACTAGCGATCCTTGCGATTGGAGTAACCTTTCTCGCCCAGGGGATGCAGATCACCGGACAAGCATATACCGATGCCACCACGGCCGGATTAATCTTAATGCTTGAATCATTTTTTGCCAGCGTGATGTCCGTTATCATGGGTTATGACCCCCTGACCCCCCAGCTGGTCATCGGTGGGTTCATCCTCTTGCTTGCCAACGCTATCATGCAAGTTGACCTCCGTAACCTCCCCTTCCTTAAACGCCGCCACTCCTAAAGCATTAAACAGCAATAGGCACTAAGTATGCGACTTCATCGCACACCTAATGCCTATTTTTTAATATCTATATTAATGTTTAACCAGCTGGTACTCGTCAGTCGGTACCTGGTCAAGCAGTGACGTTACCTTGCCAACCACCGTCAGGGTCAGTGCGTGCATGGCACGTGAACAGATCGTGTAGAGCAATTGCCGCTCATCATCTCCGTGGTATTGCTGGTCGTTAGCATTCCAAACAATCACCGCGTCGAATTCCAGCCCCTTGGCCAAAAATGACGGCACAATGATTGTGCCCTTAACTAGACGCTGGTTTTCGGTCCGGACCAGTGTCGTCTTCACATTACGCTGTTCTAGTGCCTTGTAAAGCTGCTCACTGTCCGCAAGTGTCTTACCAATAATTGCCACCTGGTCATGGTCCGCTTGGTAGTGCTTCAGCGTTGCGACCACGTCATCAACACTTTGGTCAACGGTCGTCGCCTGCTTAACCACCGGACGGGCGCCGTTCCGGTCAAAGGCCTCAATTGCCTCACCATCTAGCAAGATATGTTTAGTGAAGTCAGTAATCTGCTTAGTGGACCGGTAGGACTTGGTTAGCTGGACGACCCGGGTCTTTTCGGGATCAAACATGGTGCTCAACTGCCGCAAGAGGCTCCGGCTATTTTCATGGGTGAAGATAGCCTGGTTTAAGTCACCCAGCAAGGTAAACTTTGCTCGGGGGAAACGGTATTTAAGGTAGGCTAACTGGTAGGGATCATAGTCTTGTACCTCATCGACAAACACGTAGCGGATGTCGCGTTGACCGTGCTTCCCCGTAATCAGGTCATAGAGGTACAGGTAAATGGTGATTCCCGTCGCACTAATGTTACGTTGCTTAAGCGCGTCCTTCGTGCGGTCAACGAAGGATTGCCACTGGTCAAGCGTCAGACCATAGTCCGCCAGGTTGACCAACTTAGGTGTCACTCGTAATAAGTGGAGGTATTGACCATTAATGTTTAACCACTGGTTATGGTTAATCGCCCGCTTAATCGGTTCAAAGGCCTTCATCACGATCTTACGGGCCAAAAACTTGAACTCTTTATCGTCACTTTCAAATTCCCGCGGTTCGTTTGCAAAGAGGTTATCCAACTCTTCCTTGCTTAGGCTCTGGACCCGGTCTTCGACCCACTTACTGCGCATCTCGGTGCTGACCCGGTGGTTAAGGTACTTGATCAACGCCTCCTTGGTTCCGTCCAGGCGGTTGCCGAGCTTGTAGTTATTGTTAAAGGAATAGTAGATCTCACGGATCTTTTCCTTACTAATGAAGACCTTGCCATCAAACATAATGTTGCGGAATCGCATGTGGGCATGGCCCAACCGCTTCGCATACCGCTCCGTAGCCCGGAAGTAGGCCAGGCTGGTGCACAGTCGCTGGGCCTTTTTATCCGTTACATCTTGACTAGCCGCAAAACGCTGGGCCAGTGTTTGAACATGGAGCCGGGGAACCCGCCGGTTAGCAAACTGGAAGTAGGTCATCTGGACCATGTTATGCTCCCCCAGTTCTGGCAGCACCTGGTCAATGTAGTCATTGAAAAGCTGGTTGGGTGAAAATAAGACGACCTGTGATGACGTCAAGTTTCCCCGGTAACGGTACAACAGCCAGGCAGCCCGTTGGAGAACGGCAGCCGTCTTTCCCGAGCCCGCGGCCCCCTGAACGAAGAGGAGGTCATCTTTGGTATCCCGGATAATCTCATTTTGCGTTCGCTGGATGGTCGTGACAATGCTCTTCATTTTAGTTGACGAGTGGTTCCCCAGGGCTTCTAACAGCATTTGGTCACCAACCTGCTCGTCGGTATCAAAAATGGTGACGATCGCCCCGTCCTTAATTTGAAACTGCCGTTTTAAGGTCAGGTCCACTTCTTGGGGGCCGACGGGAGTGTTATAGGTGACTTCACCCAGCTTCCCCTCGTAGTACACGGAGGAGATCGGGGCCCGCCAGTCATAGATCAAGAAGTGGTCGGGCCGGTCGCTAAATGACGCCAGTCCGATATAAATCGACTCTGGCTTGCTGGCCCCCGGCTCCTTAAAGTCGATCCGGGCAAAGTAAGGCTTCTTCTCTAGGCGCTTGAGGGTCGCTAAGTGGTCAGCAGCATGCTGCCAACTATTGTTCCGTTCATCTAGCATCTGCTGCTGGGCCCGAAAAGACATTGCCGTGTCCATCATCCCGGAATACGTCGTCGTGTTCAGGTGGATGTCATTGGTTTGTTTATTAATATCTTCAATGTCATTTTTGGCCGTCGTAATCCGCTTGGCCGCGTCCTGCTTGGCCTTTTGAATTTCAGCAAGCACGTGGTCGAGGTGTTGCTGCTCATATGCTTTTTCTGATTGTTTCGCCACTGATTTTTCCTCCCGTTCAGGATAAAAAGTGTTATACCATTATAGCATTCTACGTAAACGACCGGAAGCAATTCACTGTGGCCCGCGATTGTTTAAGGCTGGGTTAATTTTAGTGGTGATTGCTAGTCAAACTAGCGGTGCCATCTTACAATTGAATAATAAGTATTTATAAAGGGGGGCGGCTCACGTGGCCCATATTTTTTACCTACTAACGCATATTACCGAGGTCTTGATCCCAATGTTTGAGTGGTTGGGGCCGTGGAGCTACCTAATCCTCTTCGTCATCGTTTTTATGGAAACTGGGCTGGTGGTCTTCCCATGGTTACCCGGGGGCTCACTGGTCTTTTTGACCAGCTCCTTTATCGCCGTCCACCCGATTTTAAAAATGCAGATTGTTGTCCCCGTCTTCTTCTTGGCCGCCTTTATCGGGGACTCTGTTAACTACTTTATCGGCCACAGTATCTCACGCTGGCACTGGATCGACAAACGACTATCTGGCCCCCGGATGCTCACGGCTAAAGAATACTTGAATAAGTATGGGTTCTGGGCCGTGGCTTTTGGCCGCTTTGTCCCACTAATCCGTTCATTCATCCCCACCATTTCCGGGATGATGCATTACCCCTTCCGGCACTTCACGGTTGGTAACTTTGTCGGAGTAGCGACTTGGGTGGCCCTTGGCTGTGGGTGTGGCTATTACTTTGGTTCGATTCCCTTGGTCAAAAAGCACTTCTCGCTCGTAATCCTCGCCCTCGTCTGCTGTGCGCTACTTCTGGCAGCGACAATGTGGGGACTAAAAACCTGGCGGCGCCGGCGGATTGAGAAGAATCGAATGCTCTAAGGCTTCTTTTCTTATGTTTGACCAGCTATTCATGGTAAAATATAAGTAGTATTTTTAAATTAAAGGAGCGCATTCAATCATGGCAATTACCGCTTACTTCGTCCGCCACGGCCAGACTTATCTTAACCGCTATAACCGGGTTCAGGGATGGTCTGACGCCCCCCTTACCGCGAAGGGTAAAGCCGATGCCCAACAAACTGGTAAGGAGTTAGCGGCGATCGATTTTGACTACCTTTTCTGTAGCGACCTTCCCCGGACGGTTGCCACTGCCCGCCTGCTGTTGGCCGCCGACACCAACACCACGATTACGGAGCCGATTCCAGATAAGGCGTTCCGGGAAGAATTTTTCGGCTACTTTGAAGGACAAAACGCCGCTGAATTCACAAGCTTTTTAGGCGGGGCAGCAGGGGCCCGCTGGACGTTTACCGACATGTTTAATGCCTGGGGCCCAGACAAGCTTAAGGACAAGGTGGCGGCGGCCGACCCGTATGGCGACGCCGAGGACCACGTCCAATTTTGGAACCGGGTTGGCAAGGGGATTGACCGTCTGCGGGCACTGCCGGATGGTTCAACCGCCGTTATCGTTACCCACGGGGTGACGATTCGCTCAATTGCGGAACACTTTGGTTACCACACCACCGAGTCCGCCCGCAACGGGAGTATGACCCGGCTAACGTTAACGCCAACCACGACTCATGTCGACTTCTATAACCAACTTGAATTACCAAATTAATTATTATCCGCAAAGGGGGAACATTGCTTTTAATGGATACTAATATACAAACCGATGAACAAGTAATCATCACCGGCCTCGACACTGGCCAACAAGACTACGATTATTCCATGACCGAACTGGCCGAGCTGGCCCAAGCCAACCACATGACGGTGGTCCAGCGGGTCGACCAAGTCATCGACCGGCCCAATCCCGCAACCTACTTTGGTAAGGGAAAGGTCGAAGAAATTGCTGAGGTGGCCGCGGCTAATCACGCCACCACTATTATTACCAACGATGAGCTGACCCCAAGTCAACTTCGTAACCTGGAAGAAGAAACGAAGGTCCGGATCCTTGACCGGACGGCGCTGATTCTCGAGATTTTCGCCACCCGGGCTAAATCTAAGGAGGCAAAACTCCAGGTTCAGATCGCTAAGTTGCAGTACCAGCTACCACGCCTGCAAACCAGTGCCAGCCAGCGACTCGACCAGCAGACCGGTGGGGGCAGCGGCTTTACTAACCGTGGGGCCGGTGAAACCAAGCTAGAAATGGACCGCCGGGTTATTCAACGGCAGATTTCACATCTCCGTCACGAGTTGGCCGAAATCAATCGTTCTGAAGACACCAAGCGGCGCCGGCGGGAAAAGAGCAACATCCCGACGGCGGCATTGGTCGGCTATACCAATGCCGGCAAGTCAACGATCATGAATGGCCTTGTCGAACGCTATGGGATGGGAGAAGATAAGACCGTCTTTGCTAAAGACATGCTGTTTGCCACCCTAGACACCAGCATTCGCCGGTTAACCCTCCCCAGCAAAAAGGACTTTCTCCTTAGTGACACGGTCGGCTTTGTCAGCAAGCTGCCTACCAACCTGGTAGAATCTTTCAAGTCAACGCTTGCCGAGGCTGCTAATGCCGACCTCTTAATCCAAGTAATTGACTACTCAGATCCCAACTATGAAGAAATGATGCAGACGACTGCAAAGACGTTAAAGCAAATTGGGATTGATAATATTCCGATGGTTAACGTCTTTAATAAGGCTGATAAAACTGAGATCGAGTTCCCGGTTCTTGAAGGTGATGACCAAGTGGTAATCTCCGCTAAGCAGGCTGAATCACTGGACTTACTCGTTGATGTAATTCGAAAACACCTGTTTAAGGATTATGTCCAAGCAAAACTCCTCTTGCCATTTGCGGATGGCCAGCAGGTCTCCTACCTCAACGAGCACACCAATATTCTCGATACTGAGTACCGTAATGAAGGAACCTTACTTACCGTTGAGATGTCTCCCCAAGACGCCCAGCGTTTTGCTAAGTATGAGGTTTAAGAAAAGAAAAAGCTTCAGCATTCAAATCCGAACGCTGAAGCTTTTTTCTATAGGGGTAACTACCCTAATCCTTTGAATGAATACCACCCTCGTTTTCAACTTCATCAAGAAACTTTTGATTATCATCAATATTCGGGTTGATGTTGAAGAGGTGGTGGTGAATTCCGAGCATCCCAACTAATAGCAAGAGGTTGAAGACGACTGCGATACCTAGTAATACCAGGTTACAGAACATCGCATAGTGGGCTCCAATCCCGCTACTGATGGATTGACGTAACCCCAAGATCGAGTAGGTCATCGGTAAGAACCAGTGGATAACGTTATAGAACTTCATCGTTACTTCCATCGGGAAAGTCCCACCGGATCCACCAAGTTGAAGCATTAACAGAACCATGGCGACGAACCGGCCAGGGTTATCGAAGGTCATTGACAGGAACATCACAATCGCCATCGACGCTAGTCCAAAGCAAATACTGGTAAGGAACAGCGATGGGATATGGTCGGTTGTCAAACCAACGGCTAACATCACGGCATCTTCCACGATGGCCATCAGGGTAACAGCGACGGCCCCAATGAAGACCTTGCTTGCCCACCAGGCAACGGCCGACTGCCCCTTGATGGCCACCCGCCGAATTGGGTAAACGAAGTTAAATACCAAGATACCAACGTACAGGGCAACTGACAATACGTACGGTGCAAGGGCGTGGCCATAGTTTGGCACGTAACTGTAATCCTTGTGCTTAATCGTCGTTGGTTCCGCAAACATGTCACTAGTCCGGTGGGTTGGCTTAATGTTGTTGATGGCCTTGGCACCCTTCCCCAATTGGCTAGCAAGCTGGCCCGCACCGTTGTTCAATTGGGTGATCCCACTCACGAGGGCTGGTGAATTATCAACCAGTTGCTGGGTACCAGCCGCCAGCAGGTTGACCCCACTGATCAGACTCGGTACCTGGGCATTTAACTGGGCCAACGCACCGGCTAACTGGTTCGCCCCAGAGACCAGGGCGGGACTGTTCGCCATTAATTGGTTAGCACCAGCCGCCGCCTGGGCAACGCCAGCGGTGTACTGGCCAATACCACTATTGAGGGTGTTGGCCCCCGCCGCAGCACTGTCAACCCCACCGGTATACTGGTTAATACCACTATTCAAGGTATTAGCGCCGCTGGCCAACTGATTGGTGGCCGCGGTTAACTGACTCGAAGCTTCCCCGAGCGTCTTACCAGTACTCGTCTGCATGCTTTGTAAGCTGGTTTCCAGGTTAGCGGCCGCCTGGGCAACCTTCTGGGCATTGGCACCATTTTGGGCGACTGACTGGTCAACCGTCCCCTTCAGTGCGTTTACCTTGCCCTGGAGAGCACCGATCTGGCTTGCTAAATTGGCATTCCCCTGGTTGCTACTATTAGTCGTCGTAGTGGTATGACTTGAAGAGCTCGACATTGCCGACTGAATTGCTGACTTAGCACTGGCAATCTTAGCCTGGTCGTCGCTGCCTTCCTTACCCTGAACACCGTTTAAAGCAGCCAGGGCCGCATTCAACTGGCTGGAATTATCACTGCTACTACTATTAGTCGTCGTGGTCGAGTGACTATCTTGCTGAGCGGCCGCCTTCAAACTTCCCAGGGCGGAACTAATTTCACCCAGGGCTCCCGAAAGCTTCTGCATCTGCTGGGCACTCTGCGACATTGGTGCAAGGGCGGCCTTCAATTCGTTAGCGTTATTGGTAATTTGGCCAGACATCTGCCCCATTTGCCCCTGCAGCGTTGGCAACATGCTGTTTACCGTATTATTCAGCTGGGTGTTACCAGCCGCCAGTTGACCGGCACCAGCCCGCAGGTTCTCTGAATTACTGCTCAGTTGGTTCAAACCACTGGCGAGCTGACCAGCGCCGGAACTGAGCTGGCCCGAGTTAGCTTGCAGCAAGCCCAAGCCACTACCTAACTGGCTGACTCCGCCAGTATACTGGGCGATCCCTGCCGCCAGGGTCTGGCTCCCGCTGGCCAGTTGCTGCGCACCACTGGCTAACGGCGTGACTGCCATCCTTAGCTGCTGGACACCATCATTGACCTGGTAAACCCCCGCAACGTAGCGGTTAACGCCATCACTAAGGGTGACAATCCCATCGCTTAGCTGTTGGGCACCACCTGCGGCCTTGGTCATCCCCTTACCAACAACGCCGAGTTCTTTGAACATGGCAGTGGCATAGGCCTTGGTAACCTGGCCCCGGATCTCCCCATTTAGCTTAGTCGTTCCAATCTGGGTCATCACTTGCCCAATGTAGTTTAACGACCCGTTAGTTTCATAATGTAACTGCATCTTTTTCGGGTGCTTCTCCATTACGGTCGTGGCGTTCTCTGAAAAGTCCTGGGGGATCGTAATCACTGCGTAGTACTGACGGTGACTCAAACCGTAGTCCGCTTTCTTCTTTGAAACGATCTCCCACTTCATCTGGTGGTTTTTCTTAAGTTGGTCAACCGTTTGCTGACCAACAGCCATCTTCTTACCCTGGTATTCAACTGGAACATCCTTATTCACAACCGCAATTGGTAGGTTACGGGTGCTGCCGTAAGGGTCCCACACTGATTTCAGGAAGAAAATACTATATAAAAATGGTAATAGGCAAATTACGGATACGGATAATAGCAAAATATGATTATGAAAAAGATTCCGTAATTCGGCCTTAATCATCTTGCCCATTTTTGATTCTTCACCTCACTATAAACTTCATGATTAATTGGCAAGTGACAATACAGACTGCTTGGCAAAGTTAATCAATTCCTCGGTTGGAACATTGTAATTATTCTTTTGCCACCAGTAGAATGCCCCGATGATGGAGCCGCTGAAAACATACGCCATCATTTCGGGATTCTCTGAATGTTGTAAAGCCAAGATCACCGGATCAGAGGTCTTACCGTGCTTACAACGGTCCAAAATTACCTGGCTAAATATCTGCAGCATCTCCGTGTAAAGTGAACTATGGGAGTTACTAGAAGCCAGGTGCCGAATGATTTCCTTATGGCCATCAATGTAAAGGACGAACTGCTTAATCACATCCTCTTCTGAATCGCCTGAATCAGCAATTTGACTGATTTGTGCCCCCATCGTTTGTTCTAACAGGTCATACTTATCATTAAAGTACCGGTAAAAACTACTCCGGTGTAGTAATGCTTCATTACAAATCTGGTCGACCGTCAGGTGGTCAAACGAATTCTTCTGAAGCAATGCTAACAAAGCATTTTGAAAGTCACGAACGGTTCGCGTTACGCGCATCTTTGCACCTCCCCACTGTATCATTTTGACAATGAATAGTGTATACCGTTTGCTGGCAAGACAACAGAACTAATTATATATGTCAATTCCATAATAAGACAAATATATTAATATGTTTCAAAAAATTTCCCAGGAAATAAAGTCCCTCTCGGAAAAATATTTCAACCAGCCCGTAGCCGGGTGCTTGTTGTATGCTACAATTTAGTTAATGAACGAAGACTTATCGGGAGGCGGTTACCGTGAAAATTGAGAATGAGAAGTTTGGCACGTATGCAGGCCAAGACGTCATTAAGTATACGCTCACAAATGATAACAACGTCAGCATCAGTGTTTTAAACTTTGCTGGAATTTGGCAGTCGTATATGGTTCCTAACACCCGGGGTGGCCGGGTAAACCTACTATTGGGGGGCCGATAACATTGAAGCCTACGTGAACCCGAAAAACGCCCCACTTTACGTTGGCCGAATCATCGGACGGTTCGGTGGCCGGATCGCCAAGGGGCAGTTTGACATTGATGGTGAGAGCTATCAAATCCCGGCCAACGAGGGTGAAAACACCCTCCATGGTGGGGCAAACGGCTTTAGCAACCACTTTTACGACGTTGCCACTAGTCAGGACCAAGACAAACTCCAGGTTATCTTAACCGCAACGATTGGCCCGGAAACTGACCAACTGCCCGGGCAGGAAACGATGAAGGTCACTTACACACTTGCCAGTGACAATAGCGTTACCATTGACTTTAACGGTCAAAGTGACCAAAAGACCCTCTTCAACCCCACTACCCACGCCTACTGGAACCTTTCCGGTGAAGCGGCAACCATCCAAGGGCACGTACTAACCCTCAACTCAACTTACCACCTTGAACTGGACGACGAAAAGATTCCCACTGGTCGTAAATTAGTTAACCGCAATACCCCCTTTGACTTCAGCCATCCCACGGTTATGGGGACGGCTTTGCAAGAGTTACAAGAACAAGGTGTCCCCGAAGGCGGCTTTGATGACATCTTTGTCGTCTTACCAAGTAACCGGCTGGCCCACGAGCCCGTCGCAACGCTAATGGATGCCGCTACCGGTCGTAAAATTAAAATGTATTCTGACCGTAACGGCCTCGTCGTGTACACTGCGAATGGCCAACATGCTGAAGGCTTTAACCGGCCGGCTGGTCAATGGTTTGCTATGGCGCTGGAGGGTCAAACCCTCCCCGACACACCACACCACCCTCAGTTCGGTGATGTTTCCCTCCGACCTGGCTACCCACAGCACTACCAAATTCGTTATGAATACTTTGCTTAAGAAGGGAGGATTCCAAAATGCACAAGAAGTTAACCAAGTCCAAGAACAAAGTGTTCCTCGGGGTCTGTGGCGGGATTGCCGACTACCTTGGTGTTGATCCTACCATGATCCGTCTGATCACCGTTGTCCTACTTGCATTCACCGGCTTTTTCCCGATTACCATCATTTACCTGGTTGCCGCGGCAATCATGCCAGATTATGGTAATAAGGGTGGCCACCAGGGTCACGACACCGTCGAAGGTGAATTTACCGAAAAAAAGTAGGATTTTCCCAATAAAGTAAAAAGAGCAGGCCTCCAGAATTTGCTTTGTCAAACTCTGGAGGCCTGCTCTTTAATGATCCCCCGCCTATTGTTCGTTTTCGCGTTTTCGGTACGCCACCTGGGCCGTTAACTTGTAATCAGCCGTGGTCATAATCGTCGAACCTCGGCGACCAGGAATTTTATTTGGCCCCGCCGTCACCGCCAAACCAGCCAAGTAAATCCGGTACTTTTGGTTGGCATCCCGGACATCGGTTAACCCGATCCGGATAATGTGCCCCACCGCCCGGCGTTCCATCTGGTTCAGGCCAATATAAATTTCTAAACGGTGGCGAAGTTTATCGTGAACCAATTCGAAGTATGGCGGCACTGACTCCGTATTCAACGCCTGGACCGGCTTTCCGGTTTCGTTATACTGGGCGATAATCTCATCATCGTCCATCCCATTAAAATCGTTAACGAAGATGCCCTCTTCTAGTAGTTGGTCGACAACCTTCTGCAGGTTACGTTGCTCGTAATCATCAATGGTAACCGCGGCCGGGATCGTAGTGTCACCGCTGAAAAGGCCGTTTGACTGGTTAGCAATCGCCGCTGCCCGGCGTGCTGACCGGGTCGCCGTTTTACTCCCGGTTGAATCAAAGTGCTGGCCGGTGATCTTGGCAAACTTCGGTGAAACAATATCAAAGCGTGACGTCTTACCCAAGAAATAATACACAAAGTTCAGGTAAATAAAGTAGGTAATTGCCACCATCGCCAAGCAGTATAGGAAGGCCCGCAACCAAACGTGGTTGGCAAATAAGCGGAAGGTAACGTACACCAAGTAGATATCCCCCGCCGTGGCGATCCCAATATAAATCCGACTCTTTAACTTAACATCCAGGTTAAAGTAGCTCAGTGATGAATTGATCATATCAAGGAAACTAAACATGGTAATTCACCGCCTCCTTATTGGTTTCCAGTTGTCGTCGCAGTTTGGCTTTGGCCAGAATTACCACTGTTCGTGCTGGTTCCACCATTACTGTTCGTTTGGTTACTCGTATTATCATTATTATTGTTGTTCGTAGTTTGGTTTCGTATTGTGTTATCAGTGCTTCCTGACCGGGGGGTCGTCTGCGTATCATCCGTTGTCCGGTCATCATTATCACTGGCCGAACGCTTAGTCACCGAATTATCATCTTGGTCATCGGTACTAGTGTCCTTATCACTAATACTATGGGTGTCATCAGATTCCTGATCAACTGGACGACGCGAGGTCGAAACAACTTTGGCCCCTTCCGACGTGTGGGTGGCCGTGTTTACCACGACGTTCGTAGCGCCTAGTGCCAACACTAGTGAGACCAACGCAAAGGGGGTCACTAGTGGTGGAATTTTTGCTGCCATTATGCATTCTCCTTTTCTCAAGCTATATAATAACCGATTTTACTGGATATAAATGTTAAGGAAGATTGAAATTTATTTTAAATGTTTTGCCCGACACTGCGCACAAATTCCCCGTAATTCAAATACGTGACCGGTGATTTGGGCGCCGGGGAGCTGGTGCTCATAATATTCCATGTCCAAGGGGGGCATCTGAATTTCTTGAACCCGCCCACAAATCTCGCAAATAAAATGGTGGTGGTGGGCCGTGTCGCAACGGTACTTAACCTGCATCTGGTCGTGATGTTGACGGAGTTCAACTAATCCCAGCCGTTCAAACTCTTTTAAATTACGGTAGATCGTGTCATGGCTAAGCCCGGGATAGGCCTGGCGAATAGCCTGGTCGACAACGGTAATGTCTTGATAATGCTGTGAGTCGGCACCAACCACTTTAACCATCATTTCCCGCTGCTTGGTCCAACGCAGGTGGTTGGCCCGTAATTTGGCCTTTGCTTGCGCAATTAACTTATTCAATTCGGACCACCTCCATTACTGAAGTATTTATTCTACCATACCAAAACTACTTTTGATTAATAAGTTGCCCCAGTTTCTGCTTAGTGGTTACCCAATCATCATTAACAACCACCCTGGCAATCCCGACCAGCTCTTTAGGCAGACGCAAGTCGCGACGGTACTCGGGGCTCTTCAGCCGGGCCGCAATCGCTGCCTGGTGATCACCACGGTCACTCATCCGCTTGGCAAGGGCGGCTAGGTGACTAACCGTCAAGAAGATGACCGTTACCTGGTCACCAAGCGCTTGGTGGTAGGTAATGGCCCCCTGGGTATCCAAGACAATCACGTCATCTTGGCCACGCTGCCACCCCTCCGCAAGCCCCTCCCGTGAAGAACCGTACTGGGCCTGATCATAGGTCACGGATTCTAGGAGGTGGAGCTTCGCCATTGACGCCGCGGTTTCAAAATGGTAATCAACCCCATCGCGTTCGCCTGGTCGGGGCGGCCGCGTGGTGTGGGTGACGACCCGGTGCATATTAAAGCGCTCCCGAAGGTACTGGGCTACCGTTGTCTTGCCGGAACCCGCGGCACCACAAATCACATATACCTGTTTACTTGCCATTAGTCTGCCGTTAAGTGGTCATTGACCTGGTCCAAGAGTTTCTTCAAATTATCATAGGTTAATCGTTGCCGCGCGGCCTGGTAGCCAAACCAACCACAATTCTTAATTTCTGCGGCCTGCAGGTGAATATCTTCCTGGCTGGTTAAATCGGCTGTGAAGAGGGTCATCTGCTTGCGGTTACCATTGGGGAGGTCGTATTCGGTGTAGACCTTAAAACTGGTATCAATCGGCACTGTCAGTTGGGTCTCTTCTTTAATCTCCCGCGCAGCAGTCTCCTTTAGGCTTTCGTGACCTTCAACATGCCCCTTGGGAAAGCCCCAAAAGTGACCCTTGTTTTGACTCTCTAAGAGGAGATACTCCAGTCGGCCATTATTTTTCCGGTAAACCACTGCACCACTAGTTACTTCAATTGCCATTATCGAATCATCCTTTTAAAATTTGATTAATATTCTAATTGACTTTTAATCTTATTCCTGGGTATGATGGAACAAGATAATTTTGACTATATTATAGCAAAGGTGGTTTAAAGATGCGCTTTAACATTCTGCGGAAAGAAAGTCTTGATCGTTACTTGGGGGTCGACAAGCACTTCGTTAAGTCAATGACAGCGATTGACTTAATGGCCCTTGGAATCGGTGCCGTCATCGGCACCGGGATTTTTATTCTACCGGGGACGGTGGCCGCTAATGCAGCCGGACCGGGGGTGACCCTCTCCTTCCTATTTTCGGCCATTGTCTGTGCGTTAGCGGCAATGTGTTACGCCGAGTTTTCCTCCGCACTTCCGGTCGCGGGGAGTGCCTACTCATACGGAAACGTAGTCTTTGGCGAATTTTTCGGCTGGATTCTTGGCTGGGCCCTCGTCCTGGAATACATGCTGGCTGTTGCGTCGGTTTCTACCGGGTGGGCCGCCTACTTCAATTCATTCATCGCCAGTCTGGGACTTAAAATGCCCACGGCAATAGCGGGCCCCTTTGACCCGGCCCACGGCACCTACGTTAACCTAGTTGCGATCATCATTGTCTTTCTCATCACCTGGATGCTTTCCAAGGGGATGCAGTCGTCAATGCGAATCAATAACATTGCCGTGTTAATTAAGATTGCCATCATCATCATCTTCGTATTGGTCGGCCTCTTCTTTATCAAACCGACAAACTACCACCCCTTCCTTCCCTACCACATGAAGGGGGTCTTTCACGGCGCAACCGTCGTCTTCTTCGCCTACCTTGGCTTTGACGCCGTTTCTTCTTCGGCTGCTGAAGTTAAGAACCCCAAGAAAAACATGCCACTAGGGATCATCGGAACCCTGGTAGTAGCCACCGTCCTCTACATGGCCGTTTCGGTCGTCTTAACCGGTCTCGTTAAGTACACGAAGCTTGACGTGGCCAACCCGGTGGCCTTTGCCCTTGAAGCGGTCCACCAGGAATGGGTTGCCGAACTCCTGTCCATCGGGGCCCTGATCGGGATGTTCACGATGATGGTAACGATGATTTACTCTAGTTCCCGGCTAATCTACTCCATTGGCCGTGATGGCCTCCTCCCTTCTTGGTTAGCTAAGTTGGACAACCAGCACCACGTCCCCCAAGAAGCACTGTGGTTGGTTGCCACCATCATCGCCCTTATGGGAGGGTTTGTCCCATTGGACCAGTTAACCAGCCTGGTTAACATTGGGACCCTCCTGGCCTTTCTCTTCGTCTCCTTTGGAATTATCCCCCTGCGCCGCCGTAAGGACATTGGCAACAATGGCGGCTTTCAAGTGCCCTTGTACCCAGTCTTGCCGGTAATTTCGGGTCTGGCCTGCCTGGGGATGATGGCCATGCTCTCCAAGGAAACTTGGATTGGTGCCGGTATCTGGTTTGGCTTAGGGGTCATCATCTACTTTAGCTATGGCTACCGTCACAGCAAGCTCAACCAGGACCGTTAATTTCACAATCTCAATCAGGAATGACCGCGATAATTTGCGTCATTTCTGATTTTTTGTTACGGTAGTTATATTAATTTCACAAGGAGGAATCAATTTATTTGGTCCTAACTACGACCAAATACCCTATGAATAATACGAAAAAAGATTACAAAAAAGCACCAGTTTCCCGCACCCACCTGGGCATGTTTCTCGCGTTGATCTTGGGGCAAATTGCCTGTGGCTACGCCTTAGGAATCAGCGGTACCGGACTCGCCCAGGCGCAAACCTATATCCACCTCAATAACCTCTGGGTCGGCCTGATCGGGGCCGGTAGCCTGATCGGTCTTGCCGGCAGTGCCCTCATGGGAAAAACCGCCGACCGTTTTGGCCGGAAGGGGATGCTGATGGTTAACATGTACCTTTTCTCGCTACTCTCAATACTCCAACTGTTTACAACTACCCCGTGGATCCTACTCGTTATCCGGATCTTGATTGGACTCATGATTGCCATTGACTACACAGTCGGCAACGCTTGGTTAGTGGAATGGCTTCCCGAAAAAGTCAGTGGTCGCTTCCAAAGCCAACTAATTATTTACTGGACAGTCGGCTTTATCGGCTCCTACATTGCGGGAATTTTAATTACCGGTTTCGGTTCACACAATTGGCAGGTCATCTTGGCCTCATCTGCCGTTCCGGGGCTAATTACCGCCATTTACCGGAGTATCTACCGCCTACCGGCATCACCGAGTTGGACTGCCACCCACGTTGATAACCACCAGGCTCAACAGGTTATTCAAGAAAACCTCGGTAAAAAGTGGGGCCTATCGCATAAGCTCATCAAAAGCAAGGCTCCTGCGCAGATTTCGTGGACAGTTTTATTCACCAAGGAATACCGGCGCCAAACCCTTGTTGGGGGACTCTTTTACGCCTGCCAGGCCTTTGCTTTCTTCGGCATCAGTATCTTTTTGCCGATCCTACTAGCAAGCATGCAGCTGGGTAATGGCAACCTATCCGGAATCATCTATAACGTCTGCGTGTTAATCGGGGTCCTACTGGGTTCTGTGGCCTTTAAGCGGCTCAGTCGCCGGACGATGCTGATCGCCACCTTCGCCTTGCCGGCCCTGGCCCTCGCTGCCATGATTCTTGGCAGCCGGTTAGCCGCTGGCATTCAAATTACCATCTTCGCCTTCTTTGCCGTCACCCTGTCGGCCGGGTTGGTGCTCGACTACCCCTACCCAACCGAGCTATTCGACATCAAGGTCCGGGCAACCGGGGTGGGAACTTGTATCACGATTAGCCGGTTTGGGGCGGCAAGCGGGACGTTCCTCTTACCGGTCCTTACCAACATCGGCGGTGCCCCACTAGCCATGATCGTTTGCATAGCGGTCCTCGCAATTGGTGCACTGATCTGCCTATTTTGGGCACCGGAAACGTCACCACGGTACCGCAATCAGCGTCAAGGACAACTAACTGAATAAAAATAAATGAAGCTGGAAAAAGCAGCAACGCACCCGGTAATTAACCCGGGACGCCGAAAAGCTTATTTTCCAGCTTCATTTTTTAGTCACTTAGCAAACATCTTAAATTCAAGGAAGAGGTCGTTATAAACCCCAAGCGTCTTCAGGGGCAGGTCACGATACGTTTGCAGGTGACGCATCGTCTGGGCCGGTGGGTAAAAGGCTTGGTTGTCCACGACCTTCTTCGGCAATAAATGCTTGGCCGCCTGATTAGGGGTTGCGTACCCAACATAACGGGCGTTTTGCGCAGCATTTTGTGGTTTTAGCATAAAGTTCATAAAGGCGTAAGCCGCGGCCTTGTTCCTTGCCGAGCGCGGAATCACCATGTTATCAAACCAAATATTACTCCCCTCACTGGGAACAACATAGTGAAGGTGGTGGTTGACACTCATCATCTCCCGGGCATCACCAGAATAGGTTACCCCGACGGCCGCCTCATCTTGTTCCATATACATCTTCATTTCGTCCGCCACGATCGCCTTGACATTCGGTGTTAGGTCCTTCAACTGGTTCTGGGCCTGCTTAAGGGTCTGGTAATCAGTCGTGTTCACCGAATGGCCCTGCGCAATGAGGGCGATGGCAAATACATCCCGGGCACTATCGATCAGCATAAGGTTATTTTTTAGCCGGGGATTCCATAACTGCTGCCAGTGTTGAACATCTTGTTTGGACACCTTTTGGTCATTATAGATAATCCCCAGTGTCCCCCAAAAGTAAGGAACCGAGTAATGGTTACCCCGGTCAAAGGGCTGGTTAAGAAATTGGTTACCGATGTAGTGTAGGTTAGTCAAGCGCCGGTGGTCCAGTGGGGCCAACAAATGCTCCTTTTTCATCCGCTGCACCGTGTACTCACTTGGTACTACCAGGTCATAGTTGGTACCCCCCTGGCGAATCTTAGTCAACATGGACTCATTGCTATCAAAGGTCTCATAGTCAACCTGGTAGCCAGTTTCTTTTTCAAACTTGGTAATCAAAGCGGGGTCAATGTAGTCACCCCAGTTGTAAATGGTCAACAGCCGGTTAGACCCCTGACCATGTCGCCGGTTGAGGGCCACATTTCCTAGCGCGAGGGCTAAGCAGAGGACGAGGATACCACTGATTACGGCCAGTAATTTTTTCATTGTGCATCCCCCTCCTTAACGGTAACTACCCGGTGACGCCGGCTACCGTGCTTGCTGATGAAGTAGTAGCCAACCACCAGGAGGAGGGAAACGACAAACATCAAAGCGGATAAGGCATTGATTTCAAGGTTAATTCCCTGCCGGGCCCGGGAATAAATTTCTACTGACAAGGTGGTAAAACCATTCCCCGTCACAAAGAAGGTCACCGCAAAGTC